>NZ_WLVC01000035.1:0-54939 GCF_016859735.1 Lelliottia sp. RWM.1
CGCGGGAACTCAGGGTAAAGACCAGAAAATATCCGGATAAAAAGGTTGCTGGTCACCTTAAGTGACCAGCATTAACCTGATGGTCGCCTTTTTTATTTACAGCAGCTCTCGCGCCGCCGAAACAATATCATGCGCCGTCAGGCCGTACTCCTTCTGCAGGAAATCCTGAGTCCCCACCTGGCCGTAACGCTCTTTAACACCCACTCGACGCATCGGTACAGGACAGGTTTCTACCAGCACTTCCGCAACGGCTGAACCCAGCCCATTATGAATACTGTGGTTTTCACAGGTCACGATGCGCCCGGTTTTCTCGGCATAATTTTTCACCAGCATCCGGTCGATGGGTTTCAGGGTAAACATGTCGATCACTGCCGCACTGACCCCTTCCTGCTCCAGTTGACGTGCTGCTTCCAGCGCTTCCGCCACCATGATGCCATTGGCAATAAGGGTAATATCATTCCCTTCACGCAAAACGTTTCCTTTGCCGATGGTAAAGGTTGAGCCTGGGGCATAGACACTTGGCGCCTGTTTACGGATGGTGCGAACCCAATAGAAGCCTTCGAGGTCGATAAGCTGGCGCAGCACATCCTCAAACATCACCGCATCGGTCACTTCCAGCACCACCGAATTCGCCAGACCGCGCACAATGCCCATATCCTCAAAGGACATATGCGTTCCGCCGTTGTGACAGGCCGTAACGCCAGCATCCGAGGCAATCACCTTCACGTTGTTGCGCTGGTAATCGAGCGACATAAATAGCTGGTCGAAACAACGACGGCTGGCAAAGGCGGTAAAGGTGTGGACGAATGGCTTGCGCCCGGTGAGCGACAGCCCTGCCGCTGTGCCGATAACATTGGCCTCCATGATGCCACAGTTAATCACATGCTGCGGGTAATCGCGCGCCACACCGTCCATCGCCATAGAGCTCATCAGATCCGCTTCGAGGGTAATAATCTCGCTCCCGGCTTCAATCTGTTTCGCCACAAAGCCCGCGTAGACTTTACGCATCTCAACGGTATCTTTCTGTCCTGCAGGTGCGACCTTAATCATGTGAAGCCTCCAGTTGGCGAATCGTCTCGTGAAGTGCGGCTTTACTCTCATCGGTCAGGCGCAAATGGTGCGAGTTGCTTAACTGCTCCAGATAAGGAACGCCCTGCCCTTTGATGCTATCGAGAATAACGATCAGTGGGCGGGCATCGGCTGCCGGAATCCGTGAAGTGACTTCCAGCAACATTGGGATATCGTCCCCTTTGACCGTCACCACCTCATAACCAAAGGCACGGAATTTCCCTTCCAGGTCGAACGCGCAAATAATGTCGTCCAACTCACCGTCAAGCTGCTGTTTATTCCAGTCCACAAATACCGTCAGATTGTTTAAACGGTGATGAGCAATAAACTGGAACGCTTCCCAGCACTGGCCTTCGTTCAGCTCACCATCACCCACAATGCAAAATACCCGGTTGGGCCGCCCCGCCAGCTTATGCGACAGTGCCATTCCTCCTGCGATGGAGATCCCCTGCCCCAGAGAACCTGTGGTGGCATCCACGCCGCGGGTTTTCAGACGGTCCGGATGGCTTGGCAGACGCGTTCCATTCTGGTTCAGCGTGCTCAGCTCTTCTACCGGGAAGTAGCCCTTAATGGCGAGCGTGCTGTACAGCGCCGGGCCGGCATGGCCTTTCGACAACACAAAATAGTCGCGCTCTGGCCAGTCAGGATCGGCCGGGTCAATCTTCATCACTGCGCCGTAGAGTACAGCCAGAGTTTCGACCACCGACATACTGCCACCGTAGTGACCAAAACCCAGTTGCGTCAGCGATTTCAGTGTCTCCAGGCGAATCTCACGCGCAAGATGGGTTATCTCATTCACATTCATGATTTAGCTCCGGTGTTTTCCTGCGCGTTACTGCCCGCAGATTTATTTTTAGCGAACACGTTGTACGCCACCAGCACTGCGAACAACGCAACAACCAGTCCCGTAATAGCAAGCGGCGACAGGAAGCGCGCGAGGTTACCCAGTACAATCCCGACAGCACCGAAATCAGCATCCGAGAAGGTAGTATTGGCAAAACCAATCGCGCCAAGTACAGGTAGCAGCAAGACCGGCAGGAAGGTGATCAGTAAGCCGTTGGCGAACGCGCCTATCATCGCCCCACGACGTCCGCCAGTGGCGTTACCGAACACACCCGCCGTCGCACCGGTAAAGAAGTGTGGAACAACGCCAGGCAGGATCAGCACCCAACTAAACTGACCGCAGATAAACAGTCCGACCAGACCACCGAGGAAGCTGAACAGGAAGCCAATCAGTACCGCATTAGGCGCATAGGGATAGACGACCGGACAGTCCAGCGCAGGACGTGCATTTGGAACCAGTTTTTCCGAAAAACCGGTAAAGGCAGGGACAATTTCCGCCAGAATCAGGCGTACACCTTGCAGGATAATGAACACGCCCGCAGCGAAGGTAATGGCCATGATGATGGCGTAAACCAGGTAGTTCTGACCGCCACTGAAGGTCGCCTCAACGTATTCACGCCCGGCGCTTACGGCCATGATCAGGTAGATAATCATCATGGTCAGCGAGATGGAGATAGAACTGTCACGCAGGAAGCTCAGGTTCTTCGGCAGGTTCATCTCTTCAGTAGAACGCGAACCTTTGCCGAATTTACTGCCAATCCAGCCGGAAAGCACATAACCCAGCGTACCGAAGTGACCAAAGGCAATATCATCATTACCCGTAATGCGTTTCATGTAACGCTGAGCCAGTGCCGGGAAGAACGCCATCACCAGACCTAAGATCAGCGAGCCGGTAAACACCAGGCCGACTCCTTCAAAGCCTGCAACGGTCAGGATCACACCAATCATACACGCCATATAGAAGGTGTGATGCCCGGTCAGGAAGATGTACTTCAGACGGGTAAAGCGCGCGACAATAATATTCGCGACCATCCCGAAAGCCATAATTAATGCCGTAGAAGCACCGTATTTTTCCAGCGCGATAGAAACAATCGCTTCATTATTGGGAATAATGCCCTGAATAGTAAAGGCATGCTCAAACATCCCGCCTAAAGGATTTAATGATCCGACCAGTACAGTTGCGCCACCGCCCAGAACAATAAAGCCCAGAATGGTTTTAATTGTGCCTTTTACCACATCAGAAAATGCCTTCTTCTGTGCTACCAGTCCAATTAAGGCAATTAACCCCACCAGCACTGATGGGACTTTTAATATATCAACAACGAAATTCAGCGTTTCAAGGATAAACATATCCGCCTCGCTATAATCAGGGTTATTGTCTTGAGAACCAGGCGCGTAACTGCGCTTCGAGTTCATTAATATCGATGATGTTGTTGATCACCACCAGTTGGCTTTCTGGCACACTGGCACTGGCTGCAATATCTTTTGCCATCACAAAAAGATCCGCTGCGCCTGGGGTAGCAGAAGAGAGATCTGAATGTTCAACCTCTGCCTCAATGTCCAGTTTCTTCAACACCTTTTTAATATTCATTTCGACCATGAAACTACTGCCAAGGCCCGAACCACAAATTGCCATGATTTTCATTATTATCCCCTTTTTTTGAGTACAGTTCGTCCCCATCATGCTGACGCATAATGTTGTGACTTATCGGTATGAGTAATTAAATCAGAAGCGGTCGATAATTTTTTTAATGTCCTCCAGGGTATTAGCCTGATGTAATTCAGCCATATCATCATCGCTGGAAAATAACTCTGCCAGAGCAGAAATCATTTCAATATGACTGTGTTTATCTGGCGCAGCCAGCATCACAATCACATCGACGGGATCAAACTCTCCAGCACCAAATGAAACTCCCTGTTTAAGTTTTAATAATGACAGGCCGAGTCCTTTTGCCCCTTCTTCAGGCCGCGCATGCGGCATGGCTAGCCCTGGTGCCAGCACATAATACGGTCCTAATTTATGGTGTTGCTCAACAATCGCGGTGACATATTCCGGCAATATCACCTGCATATCCAGTAGCGGTTTAGCACAAATCTCCAGCGCCTGTGGCCAGCTCTCCACGCTCTCCTGAAGTGTGATGGTTGTATCATATATCCAATTTTTGAGCATTTTGCACTCCTGGCATGACGCAAAAGATGAGCAAACTTTATTCAACAGTTGAATCATTGGCTGCGATCAAGATCACAAAGATAGCGCTACCAATCTTTAACATTCAGAATTGTGATAGCGCTATCAAATTACAATCATCGCGTGAAATCACAGCAAATAAAGGGATTTAAGGCGTATACTGCCTTCCACGTGAAGCGAAGGATGATAATAAAAACGCGTCCTGTCAGCAGGAAGGTGTATGTCTCTAACCCGAAAACGGCGAAGTACCGGTAAAGTGACAATTGCCGATGTCGCGCAACTTGCCGGAGTGGGCACGATGACCGTGTCCCGTGCGTTACGCACGCCTGAACAGGTTTCCGATAAACTGCGTGAAAAAATTGAAGCTGCTGTGCAGGCGCTGGGGTATATGCCGAACCTGGCAGCCAGTGCGCTGGCGTCGGCCTCATCATGGACGATTGCCATGGTCGTCCCAAATCTTTCCGAGGCGGGTTGCTCGGAGATGTTTGCCGGATTGCAACAGGTGCTGCAGCCTGCCGGATACCAAATCATGCTGGCGGAATCTCAGCACCGTCTAGAACAAGAAGAAAAGTTGCTGGAAACGCTGCTTGCATCGAATATTGCAGCAGCCATTTTGCTCAGTGTCGAACACTCCGACACGGTACGCCATTGGCTGAAAAATGCTTCGATACCGGTGATGGAAATGGGCGCCATGCGTGCCGATCCCATTGATATGAATATCGGTATTGATAACGTGGCAGCGATGTATGAATTAACAGAAATGTTGATTCAACGCGGTTATCAGAACATCGGCCTGCTGTGTGCAAACCAGGAGCAATGGATTTTCCAGCAACATTTGCAGGGCTGGTACAAAGCCATGCTGCGCCATCACATGTCACCAAACAGGGTGATTAATGCCGCCATGCCACCTAATTTCTCCACGGGTGCAGCTCAACTGCCTGAATTTTTGTTGGCGTGGCCAGAGCTTGACGCCCTCGTGTGCGTGTCCGATGAACTGGCGTGCGGCGCATTGTACGAATGCCAGCGCAGACGAATCAAAGTGCCGGACGATCTGGCCGTTGTAGGGTTTGGAGATAGCGATGTCAGCCGCGTCTGTCAACCGCCATTAACAACCATGGCCGTACCACACCGTAAGATTGGTATCGAAGCAGGACGCGCGTTGCTGGAGCGCTTGAACGACGGAGACTGGCGCGATCAGAAAACCATCGCATCCAGCCTGTGTTTACGGGAAAGCTGTTAAGGCTTATTCAGCTTCTTCTTGTTTCTCGGTTTTTGCGGATTCGTTATTAGCATTACGGCTCATCCACAATGCCAGCGCTTTTAACGAGTCCGGCGTGAATTCGTCACAACGCGCAGTGATCTCTTCTGGCGTCATCCAGCTCACTTCACTGACTTCTTCTTCCTGAAGTGCAAACGGCCCGTGGGAGACACAGCTGAACAGTCCTCCCCAGACACGGCAGTTTGGATCTTCAAAATAGAACTGCCCGTGCTCGGCAAATGGAACCCCTGCAATACCTAACTCTTCTTCGGCTTCGCGACGGGCTGAATCCAGTAAAACTTCATCGGCCTGAACCACGCCTCCTGCAGTAGCATCCAGCATACCTGGGAGAAAATCCTTCGTTTCCGTACGTCGCTGCACCAGGATTTTGCCCATACCATCATGGACAACAATATATGTTGCGCGGTGGCGCAAGCGTTCGGCCCGCATCTGTTCGCGACTTGCCTGTGCTATCACTTCATTGTCTTCACTGACAATGTCAACCCACTCTGTACTTGCCAAATGACTCTGCTCCACCATCGGGGAAACCTTCTCGTCTAAGCGCTCTTTCGGCGCGTTTGCAGTTGGGGTGTAACTTACGGATTAATCGCTACCTGCGCAATAACTTGCTGATCATTAAGTGCGATAACGCTGAGCATATTCTCGTCCAGCATGCCGTAGCTCGCCGGGTATCCCCCTTTGGGAATGCTAACTGAGCCGGGATTAAAGTAATAAATATCCCCGCGTTTTTCAGCGACCGGAATATGAGTATGGCCGTAAACCAGAACATCGCCAGCGACCAGCGCAGGCAGGTTATCAGGGTTAAAAAGATGACCGTGGGTCAAAAACAGACGTGTTTTTTCCAGCAAAACCTGCTGCCAGGGAGCGGTAATCGGGAATTGCAGCAGCATCTGATCGACTTCGCTGTCGCAATTTCCGCGAACGGCGATAATGCGCCCCGCAACCGTATTAAGCGCCTCAGCCACCTGCGCAGGGGCATACCCTTCCGGCAGCGCATTACGCGGCCCATGGTTTAACACATCGCCCAGAATAACCAGCCACTGCGCTCCGCTTTGTGCAAACAGAGAGAGAACACGCTCTGCAGCGGGCAGCGATCCGTGGATATCCGATGCAAACATCAGTTTCATCAGTCACTCCTTCGAAAAACAGACTGCCCTATCATACCGCAACAACCCGGGCTTATCAGCCAACACGCTTAGCGGAGAGTGCCACATAGCGCTGCACTGACGCACGTTGCCACTGGAAGTTTGCATAATCAACCAACACCTGGGGAACCTCGTCTCCATTGAGCACCAGTCGATTCAGCATCAGAGCCAAATCCACATCGGCAATACACCATTCGCCAAACAGATTGGGGTTGCCATGTGAAAGCAGTGCTGTTGCTGTTTCCAATAATTTATTGGCACTTTCCTGACCCGCTTCACTTAATGCGGCTTTTTTCGCACCAGCAAACACCACATCCGTAGAACGTTCAGCACGAATTGGCAGCAAATCGCTGCGCAGCCACGCCTGAATCTGACGTGCGCGCGCACGTTTTTGTAGGTCATGAGGATAAATACGTTCCCATTCTGGCGGAGCAAAACGGTCTTCCAGATACTCGGCGATGGCAGAGGATTCACTCAGTTCAAATCCCTCAATCTCCAGCACGGGCACTCGTCGGGTCAGTGAGTAGCCCCGCCACTCAGGTTTGAGATGGTCGCCGCAGTCAAGATCAACGGTTTTCAGCGTGAACGACAGCCCTTTTTCGGCCAGTGCCACATAGGCACTCATGACATAAGGGGAATAGAAATTCGCATCGGACCACAAAGTGATGGCGGGTTGGTTCATAACGTCCTCATAAGCTGATCGGTTTTCAACCAACATATAATCTCTTTGTCCCGCTGTCACTTGATGAAAACTCACGATTTACAACAAGCACCTATACTCGTTTTATCACCTCTTTTTTTGCTATGACAGGAGTTGAGAATGATAGACCTCTATTATGCCCCTACCCCTAACGGTCATAAGATCACCCTCTTTCTGGAAGAAGCAAATCTGGATTACCGGATCATTCGAATTGATATCAGTAAAGGGGATCAGTTCAGGCCGGATTTCCTCGCCATCTCACCCAATAACAAGATCCCCGCCATTATTGATACCGAGCCGGATGATGGCGGCACACCGTTGAACCTGTTTGAGTCAGGCGAAATTTTGCTCTATCTGGCAGAAAAAAGCGGAAAACTGCTGAGCGGAGAACTACGCGAACGCCACCACACGCTGCAATGGCTTTTCTGGCAAACCAGCGGGCTGGGGCCCATGCTCGGACAGAACCACCACTTTAATGCTTTCGCCCCGCAACCTATCCCTTACGCTATAGAGCGTTACCAGGTTGAGACGCAACGTCTTTACGGGGTAATGAACCGGCGTCTTGAGAAATCCCCCTGGCTTGGCGGCGATCATTACAGCATTGCCGATATCGCCTGTTGGCCATGGATCAACGCCCATGAGCGTCAGCGTATTGATCTAGCAACCTACCCTGCGGTGAATAACTGGTTCGAGCGGATAAGAACCCGCCCGGCCACCGAGCGAGCCATGCAAAAAGCGCAGCAGATTTAAACATGCGTCCGGTTGGGCGCGTGTGATGTCATCATGTATTATGGAGAAAATAACAACACGGAGTAGACCTGCAATGTCGCAGCATGACGCTATTATTCGCATTAAAAACTTACGCTTACGCGCGTTCATCGGTATCAAAGACGAAGAGATCGCGAACCGTCAGGATATCGTTATCAATGTCATCATCCACTACCCGGCAGACAAGGCGCGGGCCAGCGAAGACATCAATGATGCGCTGAATTATCGCACTATTACTAAAAGCATCATTCATTACGTTGAAAACAACCGCTTCTCTTTACTGGAAAAATTAACTCAGGATGTGCTCGATATCGCACGCGAACATCATTGGGTCACATATGCTGAAGTAGAGATCGATAAACTTCACGCGCTGCGTTATGCCGACTCCGTCTCCATGACGTTAAGCTGGCAGCGCCAGGCATAAACCTGGAGGTTGTATGAAGATTCTGCTGACCGGCGGCACAGGTCTGATTGGACGCCACCTCATTCCGCGTCTGCATGCGCTAAAACACGACATTACCGTGGTCACCCGCAGTCCGGAAAAAGCACGTCAGGTGCTAGGGGCGGGCATCGACATCTGGAAAGGACTGACTGAGCAACAGAATCTGGACGGCTTTGATGCCGTCATTAATCTTGCAGGCGAACCCATCGCCGACAAACGCTGGACGGAAGAGCAAAAGCAACGCTTGTGTAGCAGTCGCTGGAATATCACGGAAAAACTGGTTGAGCTTATCCGTAACAGCCACACTCCGCCGTCGGTATTTATTTCTGGCTCGGCTGCGGGATATTACGGCGATCTCGGCGAAGTAGTGGTGACGGAAGAAGAGCCTCCGCACAACGAATTCACCCACAAGCTCTGCGCCCAGTGGGAGCGCATTGCCAGTGCAGCACAGAGCGATAACACCCGCGTCTGCCTTCTGCGAACCGGTGTCGTCCTCACCCCTAAAGGTGGCATTCTGGCCAAAATGCTTCCCCCCTTTAAGTTAGGGCTGGGGGGGCCAATCGGAAATGGCCGCCAGTATCTGGCCTGGATCCATATTGATGACATGGTAAATGGCATTCTTTGGTTGCTTGATAACGATCTTCGCGGCCCGTTCAATATGGTCTCCCCGTATCCTGTTCGTAATGAACAGTTTGCTCACGCGCTCGGGCATGCGCTGCATCGCCCGGCGATATTGCGCGTGCCTGCTACAGTCATTCGGCTGTTAATGGGAGAATCGTCTGTGCTGGTGCTGGGTGGTCAGCGTGCGTTGCCAAAGCGGCTGGAAGCCGCCGGATTTGCCTTTCGCTGGTATGACTTAGAAGAAGCGCTGGGGGATGTGGTGGGTAAAACCTGACAACAGGTTATGGTAAAGTGATACGCCAACCCCTTCGTATGACGGCGTAATCATGGCTACCATCACCACACCCAGGCTTCACCTCACCCCTTTCGAACCCTCTGACTGGGCATTCTTCCGCACGCTGCGAGAAGACCATGCCATCATGCGCTATATGGCCGCCATCGCCCCGGAAAAAGAGACCCGACGCTTGTTCGCTGCGCGTCTTGCCGCGCCGCATATTTTTGTTATTCGTCTTCATGATGATGCCACACCGCTGGGCGATATCGGCCTGCAAATCAGCCCTGAGAATCGTGAAGAGGCGGATATCGGTTATACCGTCGTGCCTGCTGCTCAGGGAAAAGGTATTGCCAGCGAGGCGTTACGTGCGGTGTGTGAGTATGCATTTAACCAGACGGGCGTGAAGGCGATTAACGCCTATGTGCTGGCGGATAACGTCGGTTCTGTGCGGGTGTTAGAGAAGGCCGGGTTTGTACGTACTCAGGTGCTGGAAAAAGCGTATGAGATTGACGGGGTTCGGTATGACGACTGGGTTTACCGGCTGGAGTGTGGTGCGATCTGATCCCCTCACCCCGGCCCTCTCCCACCGGGAGAGGGGGAAAGCAAAAACTACTTCAACGATCCTTTCAGGAACTGCTGCAAGCGTGGGCTTTTCGGGTTTGCCAGCACCTCATCCGGATGCCCCTGCTCTTCAATTTTACCCTGATGCAGGAAAATAACGTGGTTCGAGACGTTACGGGCGAAGCCCATTTCGTGTGTCACCACCACCATCGTTTTCCCCTCTTCGGCCAGTTTCTGCATAATACGCAGAACTTCACCAACCAGTTCAGGATCGAGTGCTGAGGTAGGTTCATCAAACAACAATACTTCTGGCTCCATCGCCAGCGCACGAGCGATAGAAACGCGCTGCTGCTGACCACCGGACAAATGCACCGGATATTTCATCTGCTGGCGTTCGTCGATCCCCACTTTCGCGAGATATTTCACCGCCCGTTCACGCGCTTCAGTTTTACTTAACCCCAGCACCTGGATTGGCGCTTCCATCACGTTCTCCAGCACCGTCATGTGGCTCCAGAGGTTAAAGTGCTGGAACACCATCGTCAGGCGCGTACGCAGCAGGCGTAGCTGATGTTTATCCGCGACCTTGAGTTGACCGTCTTTATCACGCACCAGGTTGATGTTCTGCCCACTCACCACAATTGAACCTTCACTCGGTTTTTCGAGGAAGTTAATGCAGCGCAGGAAGGTGCTTTTCCCTGAACCTGATGAACCGATAATACTGATCACATCGCCTGCATTAGCCTGTAGCGACACCCCTTTCAGCACTTCATGTTCGCCGTAGCGTTTGTGCAAATCGATAACGTTTAATTTGTTCTCAGCCATCATAATTCTCAGTGCGTCGAAGACGGTTTTACATGCTGCAACCAGCGTTTTTCAGCCTTACGGAACAGGCTAATCAGGACATACGAAATAATCAAATACAGGACTGCCGCGATGCCGAATGCGGTGAACGGCTGATAGGTTGCCGAGTTAATATCGCGGGCAATTTTCAGCAAATCCGGCACGGTGGCTGTAAATGCCAGGGCGGTAGAGTGCAGCATCAAAATCACTTCGTTGCTGTAGGCAGGCAAAGCGATACGCAGCGCGGACGGCAAAATGATGCAACGATAAAGTTTCACCGAAGAGAAACCGTATGCGCGTGCCGCCTCAATTTCACCGTAAGGCACAGAGCGAATCGCCCCGGCAAAAATTTCGGTGGTATATGCACAAGTATTCAGCGTTAACGCCAGCACCGTACAGTTCAGGCCACTGCGGAAGAAAGCATTGAGCATTTCCGTGCCTTTCACAATCTCCAGCGTGTACATGCCCGAATAGAACACCAGCAACTGCACATACAGTGGTGTACCGCGGAAAATGTAGGTAAACAGCCAAATCGGGAAGCGAATAAATTTATTGTTCGACACGCGACCGATGGCCATAAATATCGCCAGCACACCGCCCATCGCCACAGAAGAAATTAGCAGCCACAGCGTAATCGCCACGCCCGTGAAGCGATAACCATCTGTCCACAACAGTGATTTCCAGTATTCCTGAATAATTTCAATCACAGGTCAGCCCTCTTCACACCCACGGAGTAGCGACGTTCGAGCAGAAGCAGCACACCATTGGAAACGGTCGTAAAGACCAGATAAATCACACCACACACCACCGCAAAGTAGAACGGCTCCCAGGTACTCTTACCCGCCAGTTGCGTGGCTTTCACCACGTCTTCGAGACCAAGCAGCGAAACCAGCGCCGTCGCCTTAAGAATGACTTGCCAGTTGTTACCAATACCCGGTAAGGCATAGCGCATCATGGCTGGAAACATAATGCGGCGGAATGTTTGCGAGGAGGTAAACCCGAAAGCAGTTGCCGCCTCGATGTGTCCTTTCGGAACGGCCATATATGCGCCACGAAAGGTTTCAGTGAAGTAAGCCCCGTAGATAAAACCGAGGGTAATAATGCCCGCGACCATGGGATCAATATCCCACTGCGCGAAGCCCAATGCATCCGTTACGCTGTTAAGCACAATTTGCAGGCCGTAAAAAATTAACAGCATCAGCACCAGGTCAGGAACACCACGAATCAGGGTGGTATAGGCTTCAAAAATCAAAGCCATCACCCGATTGGCAGAGAGTTTCGCCCCCGCGCCCGCCAGGCCTATCAGCACAGCCAGCACCACGGAACTGAGAGCCAGTTCGAGGGTGACAAGCGCGCCTTGTAAAATAACGCCAGAAAATCCGTACAGCATACCGCGTGCCCTGTCGTGTCGTGAGTAGTGAAACCGTGTCTTTTCCCCTCCCAACACGGGAGGGGTCGCACGTTATATGACGGGGTGATTAGCCACCGTACACATTAAAATCAAAGTATTTTTTCGCAAGCTTGTCGTACGTGCCATCTGCACGCATTTCAGCAAAGGCTTTGTTCAGCGCTTCACGCAGTTCGTTGTCTTCTTTGCGCAGGCCCATACCCGTCCCAACGCCAAAGAGTTTCTCGTCCTTAATGGACGGACCGCCGAACTTGTAATCTTTACCAACAGGCTGCTTCAGGAAGCCTTCGCTTGCGGCAACTTCATCCTGGAACGCGGCATCAATACGGCCCGCCGTCAGGTCAGCATAAATATTTTCCTGGCCCTGATAAGAGACGATTTCGATTCCTTTAGGCGCCCAGTGTTCATTACCGTAGGTTTCCTGAGTTGTGCCTTGCAGGACGCCGACACGCTTACCTTTCAGGGACTCCAGCGTTGGCTGAATATCTGAGGATTTTGCGACAACCAGACGAGAATCTGCCGCGTAGAGTTTGTCGGTAAAGGCAATCTCTTGCTGGCGTTTTTCAGTAATCGAGAGGGAAGACATAATCACGTCGATTTTTTTCGCTTTCAGCGACGGGATCAGCGCATCCAGTGGGTTTTCGACATAGGTACATTGCGTTTTGATACGCTTGCACAGTTCATTTGCCAAATCGATATCAAAACCAATCAATTCACCTTTGGCATTCTTCGATTCGAATGGGGCATAAGTAGGATCCGTACCAATACGGATTTTTTGCGGAATAGCTGCGAATGCCGCGGTCGTGCTGGAAACGGCCAACACCAGAGAAAGTGACAATATCAGTTTTTTCATATCTATCCTCAACAGACTGGATTCTTACGGGATTTTTACTACGACGGGGTATTGTTAATGTGCCACTAATCCCCTCCGCAAGGCAAAAGATAATGCCCTGCGGATGGGATTTTTTGCATCTGGAATGCTTAAGTATGCACTTATGAACCAATAAACACCCAGGTTTGCACCATATTGGCTCACCAATACCCACAACGCACCACAATA
This sequence comes from Lelliottia sp. RWM.1, assembly GCF_016859735.1. NCBI lineage: Bacteria > Pseudomonadati > Pseudomonadota > Gammaproteobacteria > Enterobacterales > Enterobacteriaceae > Lelliottia > Lelliottia sp. RWM.1. The sequence continues at coordinate 13,198 of NZ_WLVC01000035.1, forward strand.
GATCACCATTGTGGTGCATCACCCCGCAAGCAACGATTAATCACCGTATACGTTGAAGTCGAAATATTTCTTCGCCAGTTTGTCGTAGGTTCCGTCTTTACGCAGTTCTGCAAACGCTTTATCGAACGCAGCTTTCAGCTCGGTATCGTCTTTACGCAGACCAATTCCCGTACCGTCGCCAAAGTATTTTTTGTCTTTCACAGAAGGGCCAGCAAAGGCATAGTCTTTGCCTGCCGGTTGTTTCAGGAAGCCTTCGCTTGCAGCGACTTCATCCTGGAATGCTGCATCCAGGCGTCCTGCCGCCAGGTCAGAGTAAATTAAATCCTGGTTCTGATAGGCAACAACATCAACACCCTTTTCGCGCCAGGTTGCATTAGCGTAGCCTTCCTGGGTTGAGCCCTGAAGCACACCAACATGTTTGCCTTTCAGCGAGTCAATCGTCGGCTGAATGGGAGAGCCTTTAGCCGCGATCAGACGAGAGTCCGCAGCATAGAGCTTGTCAGAGAAGGCAATCTCTTGCTGACGTTTTTCGGTGATGGAGAGAGAGGAGATAATGGCATCAATTTTCTTGGCTTTCAGCGACGGGATTAATGCATCGAAATCGCTGCCTACCCATGTGCATTTCACCGCAATGCGCTTGCACATCTCATTTCCCAGATCGATATCAAACCCAACAAAATCGCCTTTCGCATCCTTGGAAGAGAATGGCGCGTAGGTTGCGTCAGTACCGATACGCACTGTCTGCGGCAGGGCCGCATAGCTGCTCGCTGCTGCACTTAATCCCACCAGCAAAGACAGAGCCAGAACCGTCTTCTTCATACATTTACCCTCAAGTACCGTGATTTTATTATGTATTGTGTTGTGTGTTGCAGGCTTATCTTGCAGGTCTTATGCCACATTGCCGTCTGCTTAAAAATTCGACGTTAAATATGTTAATAAAACGTTGCGATATTGCCTTAATGGTGAAAGATAGCAGGTCTGCCGAACGAACCGGAAAGGGAAAAAAGGAAAAAACGAATTAAATGTCGAGGATATGATCGCGGTTGCAGTTTTGCCCTGTAACAGGGCAACGTGCCTTTTCATGCACTCAGGTTGTGCACAAATTTATGCCCCTTGCCAGCGAGCGAAGAGATCGCCAGGCAGGTCAATATCAAACTGATCCAGCACACGGTTAACCGTCTGATTAATCACATCATCAAGCGTCTGTGGACGATGATAAAAAGCCGGGACCGGAGGCATGATCACAGCTCCCAGTTCTGCCGCCTGCGTCATCAACCGCAGATGCCCCAGATGCAGCGGCGTCTCTCGCACGCACAACACCAGCGGACGGCGTTCTTTCAGCACCACGTCCGCTGCACGCGTCACCAGGGTATCGGTATAGCTGTTGACGATGCCAGAGAGTGTTTTAATTGAGCAAGGCAGGATAACCATTCCAGCTGTTTTATACGAACCGGAAGAGATGCTGGCCGCAATATCGCGGGAATCATGTACAACGTCTGCCAGGGACTGCACATCCCGCAGGGCAACGTCGGTTTCAAGGGAAAGCGTCTGACGCGCCGCCTGGCTCATCACCAGATGGGTTTCCACGTCTGCTACGTCGCGTAGCACTTGCAACAGTCGAACGCCGTAAATCGCGCCGCTCGCACCGCTGATCCCTACAATGAGTCGTTTCATGATTATTGCCCTTGCTGATTTCAGGGCTGACTGTGCAGGATTTTAGAGGGAGTTGCAAGTGAGGGAATATTCCCTCACTTGCAGAAGCATCAGCCTTCGTTGTGCATCTCTAAGCTTTCAAGATCGTTTTGCATCTGGACGGCTTTCGCATCGTCGTTACGCAGCGAGTCAAGGTAGTCGAGATACTGCTGATCCACATCTTTGGTCACGTACACGCCGTTGAACACGGAGCATTCAAACTGCTGGATGTCCGGGTTTTCAGCACGTACCGCATCAATGAGATCGTTCAGATCCTGGAAAATCAGACCGTCAGCGCCAATGATCTGGCGAATCTCATCCACTTCACGACCGTGGGCAATCAGCTCATTTGCGGTTGGCATATCAATGCCATAGACGTTAGGGAAGCGGATCTCTGGGGCTGCGGAAGCCAGGTATACTTTTTTCGCACCCGCTTCACGCGCCATCTCGATGATCTGTTCAGATGTCGTGCCACGCACGATGGAGTCATCGACCAGCAGGACATTCTTGTCACGGAACTCTGCGCGGTTGGCGTTCAGCTTACGGCGTACTGATTTACGGCGCAGTTGCTGGCCCGGCATGATAAAGGTGCGGCCGACGTAGCGGTTTTTTACAAACCCCTGGCGGTACGGTTTATCCAGGATACGGGCAATTTCCAGGGCGATATCACAGGACGTTTCCGGAATAGGGATAACGACATCAATGTCCAGATCGTCCCATTCGCGCGCAATCTTCTCACCCAGCTTGGTTCCCATGTTCACGCGAGCGCTGTACACGGAGATCTTGTCGATGAACGAGTCCGGGCGAGCAAAGTAGACGTATTCGAACAGACACGGGTTGCTGACCGGGTTATCGGCACACTGGCGGGTAAACAGTTGTCCCTTCTCAGTGATGTAGACCGCTTCACCTGGCGCAACATCGCGCAGAAATTCAAAGCCCAGCGTATCCAGTGCCACGCTTTCAGAAGCAACCATATACTCTGTACGACCATCACCCATGTCACGCTTACCCAGTACCAGCGGACGGATGCCGTTAGGATCGCGGAAAGCGACCATTCCGTGGCCGATAATCATCGCCACACAGGCATATGCCCCACGGATCTGGCGGTTTGTCGCGGCAACGGCGGCAAAAATATTGTCAGCTTCCAGAGGATAATGACGGAAGTTATCCAGCTCGCTGGCAAAGATATTGAGCAGGATTTCAGAATCAGAAGTGGTATTAATGTGGCGACGCTTCTCTTCAAACAGCTTTTTACGCAGCTCATGGGCGTTGGTCAGGTTGCCATTGTGGGCAAGCGTGATGCCATACGGAGAGTTAACGTAGAAAGGCTGAGCTTCAGAGGCGCTGGAACTGCCAGCAGTAGGATAACGAACGTGACCAATACCCATGTTACCTTGCAGGCGCTGCATATGACGGGCTTCAAACACATCGTTTACCAGGCCATTCGCCTTACGTAAACGGAAGCAGTTGTTTGCATCAATGGTGATGATACCCGCAGCATCCTGCCCACGGTGCTGAAGCACCGATAACGCGTCATAAATAGACTGGTTTACCGGCATGAAACCGGCGATCCCGACAATACCGCACATTCGTCTTTTCCTCGTTAAGCCACATCTCAGGGTTTATGCCCTGGGCAAGAAACTCGACGAGCTTTGCAGATAGTCAAAGAACCATCTGATGATAAAGCTGAACTGTGGAATCAACTGCGATTTCTGCCAGTCTTCACTTTTTGAGAACCCGGTAAAGGTATCAAGGAAGAACAGTATCGCTGCTACAATCAGCACGCCTCGCAATGCACCGAAACAGATCCCGAGCACCCTGTCCGTTCCTGACAGACCGGTTTTCTCGACCAACTGACCTATCACGTAATTCACGATAGCGCCGACAATCAGCGTCGCAATAAACAATACCGCGATGGCGATTCCATTTCGGACCAGTTCATCTTCAAAGCCCGTGAACCAGACTGACAGGTAAGTGTAGTAATGACTGGCAACAAAGAAAGCACAACCCCATGTCACCAGCGATAACGCTTCACGAACAAAGCCACGGATCAGGCTAACCAAACAGGAAAAGCCAATCACCGCAATGATGGCGTAATCAATCCAGACCATATGTGTCCCACGATTAAACGCCCTGTCATCCAGTTCGGGGCGAATTCTAACAGAAAAAGAAAACGTTTGCGTAGGGATTTCCTTCCCGCGCGTAAATAAAAAAGGCGCTGAAAAAATGTTCAACGCCGCAGGCTTTTTACGTCTCTTGGGACGTCTGCCGTCCTCCTCTCACCCGCCCTTCCCCCTCAAGAGAGAAGGTCAGGATGAGGGGTAAGCTCTCTCAGTTCGCGCTGTAGTTCATCACCACACCACTCAAACCGGAGATTTGCTTCAGTTCGCCAAGCGATCCTTTCAGCTTATCTTTAGAGGCTTCCGGCCCAACGAGAATACGGGTAATTTTACCCTGTACAGGTGTGGAAGGTGAAGTGTAAACGCGATAACCCGCTCCGCGTAGTTTCCCTACCACCTCGTTAACTTTATCGGCATTTTTCAGCGCACCAAGTTGCACCACATAGGCCTTGCCGGTTGGAACCGCTTTATCATCCTGCGCGGGTTTTGCGGGAGGTGGTGTCTCTGCGGCCGCAGCCAGCTGTTCGCTGGTTTTATCTCTCTGCGGTTTCGGCTGCGGTTTCTCTACTGGCTTCGGTTTTTCGACAGGTTTAGGTTGCTCCACCTGCACTGGTACGGGATCAATATCGCTATTGTTATTGGCTGCAAGACGAGAAGGGTCAAGCGACGGGGCAGCCGCATCCCCTGCACGAACCTCTTCCGCAGCACCTTCAGGAGGCTGAACAGGCAAAGCCTGTGTTGCCGCCGGAAGCATGTCAGGCTCATCACGGTCACCCGGTTTCGGTACGAGCGGGATAGCCGCAAATTCATCCTGATAATGTTTTTTCTGGCCGTCGAGCAGACCTGGAAGAATGATCACTCCCAGCGCCACCAGCACAATCGTTCCTGTTAAACGGTTCTGAAACTTACTCGCCACCGGTTCTCCCCGCGTCCATCACTTCCATGACATGTGCCACCGTGTGGAACGAGCCACACACCAGCACGGTATCTTCTGGTTTAGCATCAGCCATCGCGGCATGCCAGGCCTGCGCCACGCTTTTGTAGATTTCACCCTTGCCGAGATGTTCCATCAACTGCTCAGCGGTAGCCCCACGCGGCCCTTCCAGAGGAGCACAATACCAGCAATCGACCACACTCTCCATGCAGGCCAGCGTACCACCAATATCTTTATCATGAAGCATACCGATTACCGCCAGAACACGCCCGGTTTTTGGTAACGATTTGAGACGACTCGCGAGGTACGCCGCGGCATGTGGGTTGTGAGCCACATCCAGAATCAGGCGCGGAGATTCCCGAACAATCTGAAAACGTCCGGGCAAAATTGCGCGTTGAATGCCGTCCCGAATTGCCTGCTCGCTCACCTTCAACCCACTTGCACGTAGCGCGGCCAGTGCGGTGGCGGCATTGGGTTGCGGAACCTGCGGCAAAGGTAAATTATCCAGCACGCCCTGATCGTCGCTAAAGCGCCAGCCCTGAGGCTCAACATCGTAGCGCCAGTCCACATCACGACGCAGAAGATGTGCGCCTTTTTCCTGTGCAACATCGGCAATCGTCTGCGGCATATCTGGCTCACCTACCACCGCTGGACGACCTGCACGGAAAATCCCGGCCTTCTCTCGCCCAATACTTTCACGGTCCGGCCCCAGCCAGTCAGTATGATCCAGCGCGATACTGGTCACGACGGAGACATCTGCATCCACCATATTTGTGGCATCCAGGCGCCCACCAAGACCGACTTCAAGGATCACGACATCCAGTTGCGCCTGCTTAAATAGCCACAGTGCAGAGAGCGTACCGTATTCGAAGTAGGTTAGAGAGATCTCTGCACGCGCGGCCTCAATTTCAGCAAACGATGCCGTATGTGCCGACTCCGGCAACTCAGTATTTTGAATTCGCACGCGCTCGGTGTAACGCACCAGATGCGGAGAACTGTAGACGCCCACTTTATAACCGGCGGCCATTAATACTGATTCCAGCGTGCGGCAGGTTGTACCTTTACCGTTCGTACCCGCAACGGTAAATACGAAAGGAGCTGGTTTCAAAACATCAAGGCGAGCAGCCACCAGGCTTACGCGCTCAAGCCCCATATCGATGGTTTTGCTGTGCAGGTTTTCCAGATAAGAAAGCCACGCGACCAGGGGTGACGTGGCTTGGGGAATGCTGTGATTTTCCATGATACGCACTTTTCAGTTACGGTTTGAAAGCAAAAGGGCAGCGCCATCTGGCCCTGCCCTTTTCAGTTATCAGGCTTCGGGTTCCTGATTCGGTACGACCACACCTTCATGCGGCTCATCTGGTTTAGGCGATGGCAGATTCATCATCTTCGCCAGAACACTTGCCAGTTTCAGGCGCAATTCCGGGCGACGAACGATCATGTCGATAGCGCCTTTCTCGATGAGGAATTCACTGCGCTGGAAACCCGGCGGCAGTTTTTCTCGAACCGTTTGTTCAATAACGCGAGGACCGGCAAAACCAATCAGCGCTTTTGGCTCAGCGATGTTCAGATCGCCAAGCATCGCGAAACTCGCAGACACGCCACCCATGGTTGGGTCGGTCAGAACGGAAATATACGGCAGACCGCGTTCCTGCATTTTTGCCAACGCCGCAGAGGTTTTGGCCATCTGCATCAGCGACATCAGCGCTTCCTGCATACGTGCACCCCCTGACGCGGAGAAGCAGATCAGCGGGCAGTTGTCTTCGAGCGCTTGCTCAACGGCACGAACAAAACGCGCACCAACAACAGAACCCATTGATCCTCCCATAAAAGAGAACTCAAATGCGGCAGCAACAACCGGCATCTCGTGCAATGTGCCTTTCATGACAACCAGAGCATCTTTCTCACCAGTCTCTTTCTGAGCAGACGCCAGGCGGTCTTTGTATTTTTTGGAATCACGGAACTTCAGCACATCTTTTGGCTCAAGCTCACTACCCAGTTCTACCAGAGAACCTTCGTCCAGCACGCTATGCAGGCGGTTACGCGCCGACATACGCATGTGGTGGTCACACTTCGGACACACCTCAAGATTGCGTTCCAGCTCAGCACGGTACAGAACCTGGCCGCAGCTGTCACACTTCGTCCACACCCCTTCAGGAATACTCGCTTTACGCGTAGGGGCTATGTTGCTTTTAATTCGTTCAATCCAGCTCATTGATAACCTTTCTGCCTGAACCTGGTCGTATGCCAGTTTTGCTATAAGAGGCGAATAATGCCATTTTTGCCTCCAACAGACCATGAATGTTGCACATTAAAACATAACAGCCCGAAACTTTGGATAAAAAAGTGGTCGAACCGCCAATGCACATTTACTTAGATTGCTTTGCAGCAGCACGTCTATGGCGAATAATTTCGATAACGCCGGGTAAGATTGACAGCACAATAATGGCTACAATCAGCAGCTTAAGATTCTCCTGAACCACGGGGAGATCGCCGAACAGATAACCCGCATAGGTAAAGAGCAGAACCCACAGCAAAGCCCCCACAACGTTATAGGCCGCAAAATGACGATACGACATATGACCCATTCCCGCCACAAACGGCGCGAAAGTGCGAACAATGGGCACAAAACGGGCAAGGATAATCGTTTTGCCGCCGTGACGTGCATAAAACGCATGGGTTTTGTCTAAATAGCTACGACGGAAAATCTTCGAGTTTGGATTACTGAATAATCTCTCGCCAAAAACGCGCCCAATCGTGTAGTTAACCGCATCACCGATAATCGCGGCGATGATCATCAACACCACCATCAAATGAACATTCAGATCGTTAGTCGGCAATGCTGATAGCGCACCGGCAACAAACAACAGTGAATCGCCCGGCAGGAACGGAGTCACAACAAGCCCGGTTTCACAGAACAAAATCAGAAACAGAATGGCATACACCCAGACGCCGTACTGCGCGACTAACTCCGCCAGATGAACATCAATATGCAGGATGAAATCAATTAGAAAACGTATTAAGTCCATATTGTCTAAACCTTAATTGCACCTTTGTTTAGTCCGCTAAAAATAGCGGGCCCATTGGCGGTTTAGGAAGGTCGAACCGATCCGGATAATCCACGGAGACCAGATACAAACCTTCTGCTTTCGCCGTTGCTGCCGCAAGCGTTCTGTCCTTCGCTGCCAGCAGTTCTGCAATCCAGCTCTCCGGCTGGTGTTCGGCCCCTACTTCCATCAGGCTGCCCACAATATTCCTAACCATATGATGTACAAAGGCATTGGCTTTGATATCTACCACCACATATGCGCCAAAACGACTGACGTTAATGTGCATAACATTTCGCCATGGCGTACGGGACTGACACTGCACCGCACGAAACGACGTAAAGTCATTTTCGCCAATCAGACATTGAGCTGCGCGGTGCATACGTTCTGCATCCAGCGGTTCATAAAAATGCGTCACGCCCTGGCTTAATACTGCAGGACGAAGACGTTGGTTGTAGATGATGTAGCGGTAACGCCGCGCCGTCGCGCTGAAGCGGGCATGAAAATCATCCGGCACATTTTTGACCCAACGCACGGCAATATCTCCAGGCAAATTTGCATTCACCCCCAGCGTCCACGCGGCATCCTTGCGCACGGCAGTCGTTTCAAAATGCACCACCTGCCCGGTTCCGTGAACACCGGCATCGGTGCGCCCCGCGCAGAACACACCGATAGGCTCATTCGCAACCTGAGAGAGCGCTTTCTCCAGTTTTTCCTGGACACTACGCACTTCATTTTGACGCTGCCAGCCATAATATTTACTGCCATCGTACTCAATACCGAGGGCAATTTTATGGACTGGCTTTTGTTCCACTTCCGACATCAGTACAGGTACTCCTGCACCAGTTTCTCAGCAATTTTCACCGCTATTAGCGCACCGCCAAAACGGACGTTATCGGCAACCGACCAGAACTGTACCTGCTCCGGCATGCCGTAGTCATTACGCACGCAACCGATAGAAAGGTGCGCACTGCCAGTCGCATCACCGACCTGAGTCGGGAAGTCGGTTTCTTCGGAAAGCACGATATCTTCACCACGGGCAAACGCATCACGCGCCTCTTCGGCTGCCAGCGGACGCAGAGCCTCAAAACTCACCATCTGCGCATGGCCATAAAAGACCGGAGACTGCACGCAGTTGGCCGAGATCATCAGCCCTTCATCCTGCAAAATTTTGCGTGCTTCATCGACAATACGGCGCTCTTCACGCACGGAGCCTTCACGATCGGGCAGCAGCGGCAACATATTGAACGCCAGTTGACGACCAAAGAAATCATCTTCATCAATGGGAATACCGTTCAGCAGTTTTGCACTCTGCCCCGCAAGGGCATCGACGGCTTTTTTTCCATGCCCGGAAGCGGACAGCAGGCTGGTCACAGCGATACGTGACAGACCACCATCGTCGATCAATGGTTTCAGTGCGGTAAGTAACTGGCTGGTCAGGCTATTCGGGACGGCAATAATGTTGCGGTTACGGTAGTCCGCCAGCACAAACGGGTTCACATCCGGGACCACCAGCGGAACATCCGGTTCCAGTGCAAACAGGCCGCTTAAATCAATCACCAGACAGCCAGAATTGGTTGCTTCTTCAATATAAGACGCCGTGGCTTCGACACCAGCTGCAAAAAATGCCAGCTGCGCCTGGGTCCAGTCAAATTCGGCCGCATCCTGAACCATGACGGATTTACCGCTAAAACGCAGATGCTCGCCCGCGCTATCAGTGCGGGCAAGCGCATAGATGTCCCCCACCGGGAACTGACGTTCAGCAAGTGTTTCGAGCAGGGCTTCGCCCACGGCGCCCGTAGCGCCCAGTACGGCAATATTCCAGCCTTCAGACATGGTGGTTTACTCCAGAAATAAAAAAGCGTCCCTGCCGGATTATCCAACAGGGAGCATTAAGAAGACATTAACGTGCCGGGTGGTGAACGGCATTGAATCCCAGTTTATGCAACAGCACCGCCGCATCAGCGTCGTCGCAGATCACATACAGGGAAGACCATTCACGGCGTTCAAGATAATTCTTGCGCAACTTGTCAAATTCACCCGGAATACCCGCTACTTTACGCAGCAGCGCGTCATCGCGGCGCACATCATACACCAAATGCACCAGCCTTTTCAGCGTTGCCTCATCGAGCGGGCCGTGCAAAGTGATGCGTCCAAATTCCGGGGCAGGCAGCAAGGTATCAAGCGCCACCTGTTGTGGCTTACCGATGAACACACTATAGGCTTCAAAGACTTGTGTGGTTCCACGCGCTTTACCCTCCAGCGTGTAGCCGGCGATATGTGCCGTTGCCACATCCACTTTTTCCAGCAACGCCACATTCAGATCCGGCTCTGGCTCCCAGACATCCAGTACCACGCTGAGCGCTTGTCCTTCCTGAAGACATTTCAACAGTGCTGAGTTGTCTACCACCGGGCCACGACAGGCATTTATCAGAATAGCGCCAGCCTTCAGACTGCGGATCAGTGTTTCATCTGCCAGATGCCACGACTTATAAGGACCTTCTTTGAACAAGGGCGTATGGAAGGTGATCACATCGCACTGCTCAATCAACTCATCAAGAGAGCGAAAATCGCCCTCATCGCCCTTATCCGCACGCGGCGGATCGCATAAAAGCGTACAAATGCCCAGCGCTTCGAAGCGTTTTTGCAAACGCCCACCCACGTTGCCCACCCCTACTATGCCGACAGTACGGTCTTTTAGGGAAAAACCGTCGCGCTCTGCCAGCATCAACAAAGAAGAAAAAACATACTCCACTACGGCAATGGCATTGCAGCCAGGTGCGGCGGAAAACCCGATCCCCGCCTGCGTGAGCCACTTGTCATCCACATGATCGGTCCCAGCCGTCGCTGTCCCGACAAATTTAACCGCTTTGCCAGACAGCAACGTCTCATTTACTTTGGTCACCGAGCGCACCATCAGGGCGTCGGCATCATCCAGTTCGTTCAGGGGAATAGGACGACCAGGGACAGCCTTTACATCACCCAGACGGCTAAATAGCTCGCGGGCGTAAGGCATATTTTCATCGACGAGGATTTTCACGTCTGAGTACCTGTTTGAGAGGAAGTTAACCGCGCAAGTGTGCCATAATCTCGCCGCCAGGCATACTCGTAAACCTGGTTTACGCTGAGTTTTGACTTTAAGGATTTTTGACGATGCAGCCCATTTCAGGTACGCCGCCGCGCCCTCCGGGTGAAGGCCCCGTAACGCCCAACGTCGCAGGCGAACAACCGCTTTCCACACAACAGCGTACTGTGCTGGAGCGTTTGATCACGCGTCTGATCGCCCTGACTTCTCAGCAAAATGCGGAAGTGTGGGCCGGGGTAAAACACGATTTAGGGGTAAGAAACGATGCCCCTTTGCAATCGCGCCACTTCCCTGCCGCTGAGCAAAACCTGAATCAGCGTCTGAATACTGCGCAGCTTAACCACACCACTCGCCAGATTGTTTCGCAGTTAACCGAGCTTCTGGGCCAGGGAAATAACCGCCAGGCCGTGAGCGATTTTATTCGCCATCAGTATGGCCAGACAGCGCTCAGCCAGCTCACGCCTGATCAGCTAAAGACTGTTCTGACGTTACTGCAAAATAATGAGTTATCGATTCCACAGCCGCAACAACGCCCGGCCACGGAACGTCCGCTGTTGCCTGCTGAGCACAACACGCTCAAACAGATGGTGACGAAACTGGCAGCAGCAACCGGGGAGCCAACAAAGCTCATCTGGCAATCTATGCTGGAACTGTCAGGGGTGAAAGCGGGAGAATTAATCCCGGCCAAACAGTTTACGCATCTGGTGACCTGGCTACAGGCGCGCCAGACTCTAAGTACCCAGAACGCACCCACACTGCATACGCTGCAGGCGGCGCTCAAACAGCCGCTTGAGCCACGCGAGTTTGAAGCCATTCGGGATTATACGCAGCAAACCTGGCAAGCGATGCCACAGACGGTATTAACCTCTGCGCAGGTCCAGGATGTATTGAACCAGATCTTTATTCGGCGTGCTGAACGAGAAGGTGGTGTGCCGGAAGCACGCAATCTCCAGCCGATTTATAGCCCGCTCTTCGCGCCCGTCGTTGAAACCTTCAGAACGCTGTCTGCACGGCCGGGGCTGATGTTTATTGCCCTGATGATCGCGCTGGCAATTTTCTGGCTGCTCGCCTGATGTCATGCCCTCTTCGCTCAGAAGAGGGCAAACATTGATTATGCCTTACGAAAAGCAATCAACGTCACCACAATGCCGGTAACCGCTGAAACAGCCCCCGCAAGAAAGACCGACGGATAGCCAAAAGAGGTCGCCAGCAGACCCGCCAGAGGCCCGGTCACGCCGTATGAGATATCCTGAAATGCCGCATAACCGCCAAGCGCCGTCCCTCGTACTTGTGGTGCTACCCGTTTAACCACCTCGACGCCCAGCGCCGGGAAGATTAACGAGCACCCACAGCCTGTCAGGGCTGCGCCGAGCAAAGCAATGGATGCCACAGGGGCCTGCCACAGCAGAATTAGGCCTGTCGTTTCAATTATGAGGGAAATCACGGCGACGTTCACACCACCGAAGCGATCCGGCATCCAGCCAAACAGGATACGCATCAGGACAAATGCGCCACCGAATGCCGTGAGCGTAAAGCCTGCCATCGCCCAGCCACGACTCATGAAGTAAAGTGAGACAAACGTCCCTATAACCGCAAAGCCGACACCCTGCAACGCAAGCCCCATTCCCGGTTTCCAGATCTGTCCGACAACACTCCACAGGGATGGCCTTTCGCCTTTATATGCAGGGACTTTACGAACTGAACCATTAAACGCCCAGGCCAGCAATGGCAGCACTATAGTTGTCCCGGCGAGCGCGGCAAAACCAAAGTGGCTGTGGATCAGCAATCCCAGAGGCGCACCTGCGGCTAGAGCACCGTAGATCGCCATCCCATTCCATGACATCACCTTGCCGGAGCGAGTGGGGCCAACCAGCCCCATCCCCCAGGTTAATGTCCCGGTCAAAAGCTGACTCTCACCAAAGCCCAGGATCAATCGGCCAACAATCAGTAAGGTAAATTTGTAAATCGCATCCACCGGCAATAATGCCGCAAGAAGCCATGCGCCCCCCGCAAGCCCGCAAGCGAACATCCCCTGTAGCGCAGAACGCTTTGCGCCATGCTGATCGGCCAGCCTTCCTGCATAGCCGCGCGTCAGGACCGTTGCCAGAAACTGAATACCAACCGCCACACCAACCAGCGTATTGCCGTAGCCCAGCTCCTGGTGCACAAATAAGGGAATGACGGGAAGTGGAAGACCAACGGTCATATAGGTAAGGAATACCGCGAAGGCGATACGAAACAGCGAAACATTCGCTGAAGAGGTTTTTTCTGTTTGAGTGACTGCTGTCATGCTTTACTCCGAAATGAAGAGTAAGGCGGGGAAATACCACGCCCCCTCTGCCTGAATATCAGGATTAAGGTGCGTTGGTTGACGTTAAACGCTTACGCATTATCAAGAGGATAATGTTGAGGGGTGGAGTTTGCCTGTGAGCACAACCGCTTGTCAATGCATAAAAAAGGGAGCCAGATGGCTCCCTTTTCAACTAAAACGCAGAATTTATGCCTTCAGCTTACGCATCACCAGCGTGGCGTTTGTGCCGCCAAAGCCAAAGCTGTTGGACATGACGGTAGTCAGTGCCGCTTCAGTCGGTTTGGTTACGATGTTCAGACCCTGAGCCTGCTCATCCAGCTCTTCCACGTTGATGCTTGGGGCGATGAAGCCGTGCTCGAGCATCAGAAGAGAGTAAATAGCTTCCTGTACACCAGCAGCACCCAGAGAGTGACCGGTCATCGCTTTGGTTGCAGAGATCGCCGGGCTGTTGTTGCCAAATACTTCACGAATTGCTCCCAGCTCTTTCACGTCACCTACCGGAGTAGATGTACCGTGTGAGTTCAGGTAATCGATTGGGGTATCAACACCGTCCATCGCCAGCTTCATGCAGCGTACTGCGCCTTCGCCAGATGGCGCGACCATGTCTGCACCATCGGAGGTTGCACCGTAGCCAACAACTTCAGCATAGATATGCGCGCCACGTGCCAGCGCGTGTTCCAGCTCTTCAACCACAACCATACCGCCGCCGCCAGCAATGATGAAACCATCACGGTGTGCATCATAGGTACGGGACGCTTTTTCTGGCGTTTCGTTATATTTGGTAGACAGTGCGCCCATCGCATCAAACTCACAGGCCATTTCCCAGCACAGCTCTTCGCCGCCACCCGCAAACACGATATCCTGTTTGCCGAGCTGAATTTGCTCAACTGCGCTACCGATGCAGTGTGCAGAGGTCGCACAAGCGGAGCTGATGGAGTAGTTCACACCATGAATTTTGAACGGAGTTGCGAGGCATGCAGAAACAGCAGACGCCATCGCTTTGGTCACGACGTAAGGACCAACTGCTTTCAGGCCACGCGGGCTACGCATTGCGTCCGCACCGAATACCTGAGATTTAGAGGAGCCGCCGGAACCTGCAATCAGACCCACGCGCGGGTTATTTTGATAAACCTCTTCTTTCAACCCAGCATCTGCCACAGCCTGCTGCATTGAGAGGTAAGCGTAGATAGAGGCATCGTTCATGAAACGGACCACTTTGCGGTCGATAAGACCCGTGGTGTCCAGTTTGACGTTACCCCATACATGGCTACGCATACCAGAATCTTTGAATTCTTGAGAGAAAGTGATCCCCGAGCGTCCTTCACGCAGAGATTCCAGGACTTCCTGCTGGTTGTTACCGATGCTGGAAACGATGCCCAGGCCAGTAATCACTGCACGTTTCATTCAATACCTCTGTAAGTCATACTAGTAAAGTTTCGAGTCGCACAATAGCGTACACTTGTACGCTGAACAAGTCCGATCAGCCAATTTCTGCGGAAATTTGCGCCAACGGCCCTGCATCGTTAAGATCGCGCCACTGCCTGTCAGACGAGTAACTTACGTGAAACAAAATGCTATACAACCCGCCAACCTCGAATTCAACGCTGAGGGTACACCTGTTTCCCGAGATTTCGACGACGTCTATTTCTCGAATGATAACGGACTGGAAGAAACCCGGTATGTCTTCCTTGACGGAAATCACCTTAGTGAGCGTTTTCCTGCGCATCCTCGCGCTCAGTTTGTGGTCGCGGAAAGCGGTTTTGGTACAGGGTTAAACTTCCTCACACTCTGGCAGGCTTTCGACCAGTTCTGTGCTGCCCACCCTCAGGCTACACTCCAAAGATTACATTTCATCAGTTTCGAAAAATTCCCCCTGACGGCGCATGATCTGACGCTGGCACACCAGCACTGGCCGGAACTGGCCTCCTGGGCATCTCAGTTGCAGGCCCAGTGGCCGCAGGCGTTTGGGGGATGTCACCGTCTGCAACTGGACGGAGGTCGCGTCACGCTGGATTTGTGGCTGGGCGATATTAACGAACTAACCGACAAGCTTGACGACTCTCTGAATCAGAAAGTTGATGCCTGGTTCCTCGACGGCTTTGCGCCCGCCAAGAACCCGGATATGTGGAGCGAACACCTCTTTGCCGCGATGGCAAGGCTGGCACGTCCTGGCGCAACGCTTGCGACCTTCACCTCGGCAGGTTTCGTGCGTCGTGGCCTACAGGACGCAGGCTTCACCATGCAAAAATGCAAAGGATTTGGCCGTAAACGCGAAATGCTGACGGGCGTAATGGCACAGGAACGCAAGCTTCCCGTCCATGCGCCCTGGTTTCACCGCAGCGGCAGCGTATCTCGCGAGGTCGCCATTATTGGCGGCGGTATCGCCAGCGCCCTGCTCTCGCTGGCGCTCATTCATCGGGGCTGGGACGTTACGCTTTATTGTGCCGATGATGTTCCCGCCTGCGGCGCATCAGGCAATCGACAAGGTGCACTTTATCCCCTGCTGAGCGCACACGACGCCGCACTGAGCCAATTTTTCCCGGCGGCATTCACCTTCGCACGACGTCTTTACGACACCCTTCCCGTCACTTTCGCCCACGACTGGTGCGGTGTCACGCAACTCGCCTGGGATGAGAAAAGCCAGCAGAAAATTACGCAGATGCTAACTCTCGGTTTACCCGAAGAAATGGCCACTGCGATTAATGCGCAACAGGTTTCCACCAATGCTGGCATCGACACCGGATGTGGCGGCGTACACTATCCGCTCGGTGGCTGGTTATGTCCGGCAGAACTGACCGCTGCCGCCCTTACACTTGCCCAATCGCGTGGACTGAAAGTGCGCTATTCCCGTCCCGTCACGTCGCTGGAGCGCTGTGGAGAGCGATGGTCAATACACTTCGCCAACGACAGCAACGCGCAACATGCCTGCGTCGTGCTGGCGAACGGCCATAACATCAGCCAGTTTGAACAAACGGAAAAGTTACCGCTTTACCCGGTAGGCGGTCAGGTAAGCCATATTCCCGTCACGCCGCAACTGAGCAAACTTCGCCAGGTACTTTGCTACGATGGTTACCTGACACCGCAAAACCCGGCGAATGGTCACCACTGTATTGGCGCAAGCTATCACCGCGGAAAGACCGACACTGACTACAGCCAGGAAGACCAGGAACACAACCGGCAACGTTTGATCGACTGCTTCCCTCTGGCTGAGTGGGCGAAAGAGGTTGATATCAGTGCGGGAGAAGCACGTTGTGGCGTACGGTGTGCCACCCGCGACCATCTGCCAATGGCCGGGAATGTCCCGAACTATAACGAAACGCTTGAGGTCTACCGGGATCTTGCAGAACAGAAAACCTCAGCGGTTAATGCGCCGGTGTACCCGGATCTGTTCATGCTGGGCGCGCTGGGATCGCGCGGATTATGCTCCGCACCTCTGGCAGCGGAAGTGCTGGCCTCGCAAATGAGCGATGAGCCACTACCGCTGGATGGCGAAACACTGGCTGCACTGAATCCGAATCGTCTGTGGGTGAGAAAGTTACTGAAAGGGAAGCACGTTAAATAGGATGCTGTCTGACGCCCTCTCCCGACAAGAGAGGGCAAAAACTGCGAGGTTTCCGTTAGTTCAGATTCGCCTGCTGGAACAAGTTGTCCCACATTCCCAACACTAAAGACTGGTCACGCGGAGAGAGTTCGCCAGCCTGAATCGCTTTCTCAAGGCTACGGGTCACTTCAATATGCACAGCCTGTGCAGAGTGATCGTCTCCAGCTTCCAGTTCAGCAACGGCAAGCGTCAGGTGACCACGCAGATAACCGCTGGCGAACAGCTCATCATCACTGGCGTGTTCCACCATGTCATCAATTAACGCCAGAATGCGCGATTCAAATTCTGCGATCATCTTCTTTCCTCTGTTAAAGATCTTCCGGCCACGGGAAGCATTCCGCCGTCATCTCCGGCGTGTGGTAATAATTCTGTAATGCCTTGATAAAACGTGCCGGGCGTTCCGGTATGCCTTTCTCAAGATATTCCATCACCTGCGCATGAACGCGGCGCTGGAACACAATACGGTCTGGTTCGAAGTCACCCTCAAGGTTGTCGCAGCTTACGTTGAACGGAAAACCCGCCGCCACGCAAAACAGCCAGTCGAAAGCCTGTGGTTTTACTTCTACATCTTCAAACTGCCCTTGCGTCGCCGCATCACGCCCGTCCGGGCAATACCAGTAACCAAAGTCCACCAGCTCGCGACGTGCTTTTCCTGCAATACACCAGTGCGAAATCTCATGTAATCCGCTGGCATAAAAACCGTGGGCGAACACGATGCGGTTATAAGGTACATCTGCATCAGCAGGAAGATAGATCGGTTCGTCGTCACCTTTAATCAGACGGGTATTAAAATCACCAGCAAAACAGCCGTCAAAAATCTCAATCAGCTGTTCGTAATTATGTGTACTGTTCATTAGTTCATCCCCAACCAGTGGAGGATCTCCTGTCCGTGGCTGTCATAAAGAAGCTTGGCGCTCATCACCGCTGACACCACCACAATCATGGGGCGGATCAGCTGTTGCCCTTTGCTTAATACCAGACGCGATCCGGCTCGCGCCCCGATAAATTGTCCTGCCATCATCACAAAACCGGTCGCCCAGATAACCTTACCGCCAATAATAAACAGCAGCAGGCCGCCCACATTCGACGTCGCGTTGAGCACTTTGGCATGTGCGGTTGATTTAGCGAGGTTAAAACCAGCCAGCGTGACAAACGCCAGGGCGTAAAAAGAGCCTGCACCGGGACCAAAGAAACCGTCATAGAACCCTACGCAGCCGCCCGCAATCAGCGCAAACGGTAAACCATGCAGACGACGCTGTCTGTCCTCTTCACCGAGCTTAGGCATCAGTAAAAAATAGAGGCCAATACAGATAACCAGAACAGGCAGAATTTGGCGCAGAACATCAGACGTCACGTGCTGAACCAGCAATGCGCCTGCAGTTGAGCCAATAAAGGTCATCAGGATATTCAGTTTCTGATCGGCAAGATTCACCACCTTGCGACGAACAAAATAGAGCGAGGCGGATAACGAACCACCACAGGCTTGCAGTTTATTGGTTGCCAGTGCCTGAGCAGGACTCATTCCTGCCGCTAACAGAGCGGGAACAGTGAGTAATCCCCCGCCCCCCGCCAGCGCATCAATAAACCCGGCCAACATGGCAACAAAAAAGAGCACCACCAGCAATACTGGCGACACCATAAACAGATCGACGAAATTATCCATTAGAGTACATGCTCATCCAGTAGCGCCTGGCAGGAAGGCGGCAACGGAGGCGGTGTCTTCTTCTCAGGCTTAGAGGTTCCAGGTTTGGCCGGTTCAAACCAGCTTTGCAGTTCTGCACCACAGCCGTCACCCGGTGGAGGCAGCGCTTGGTCTTCACATTCCAGGCTATTTGCCGGACAGCGCAAACGGACGTGCATATGCGCACGATGCTGGAACCATGGGCGTACTTTACGCAACCAGTCGCGATCAGTTCCGGCATCAAGGCACAACTGTTGTTTAATCGCCGGATTCACAAAAATACGGGTGACATCGTCATCTTTTGCCGCCAGTTTTATCAAGCTTGAGACATCCTGCGACCAGAGCGAAGGCACAACATTTTTTCCGTCACGGGCGACCAGATCGAGCGCCTGCGGCTTAAGCAGTTGCGCCGAACTCCAGCGCGCTTTCGGTAGTTGCAGGAAGATATCAACATCCAGCCCCGTCTGGTGGCTGGCATGACCACCATTAAACCGTCCGCCAGCCGGCATGCCCATATCACCTATCAACAGAGTTCCCAGCCCCCGGTTATGCACCTGGCTCCCCAGTCTCTGGATGAAGGTGATTAAATCAGGATGACCAAAATAGCGTCGCTGATCGGTACGCATCACCTGATAAGTACCGGACTGCAGCGGTAATTCTTGTGCCCCAACGATACAGCCGTTTGAAAATGCACCAATAGATTGTGCACTGCCCGCCACAGGATGGGTGATTTTTTGCCAGGGAGTGGCTGCCAGACTGGCCCCGCTGGCAAGCAGGGCCAGCAGAGCAATTGCGGTTTTTTTCATGTTTACCAGCGTGGAATGGAGGTCGTCACATCGGCATTTTGCGCGCGCTGGCGCAGGAAGTGATCCATCAGCACGATCGCCAGCATCGCTTCTGCGATCGGCACTGCGCGGATCCCCACACAAGGATCGTGACGTCCCTTGGTGATCATCTCAACTTCGTCACCAGAGCGGTTAATCGTGCGGCCCGGTACAGTAATACTCGACGTCGGTTTCAGCGCAATGTTCGCCACAATCTGCTGGCCGCTGCTGATACCACCGAGAATGCCACCCGCATGGTTGCTCTGGAATCCGTCTTTGGTAATTTCATCGCGATTCTGGCTGCCACGCAGCGCCACCACGTCAAAACCATCACCAATCTCCACGCCTTTCACCGCATTAATGCTCATCATTGCATGAGCAATATCAGCATCCAGACGATCAAAGACCGGCTCGCCCCAGCCTGCCGGCACACCGTCAGCAACCACGGTCACTTTAGCCCCAATGGAGTCGCCCTCTTTTTTCAGGCCACGCATCAGTTCGTCCAGTGCGTCCAGCTTATCGGCATCAGCGCAGAAGAAGGGGTTTTGCTCAACCTGATCCCAGTCTTTAATCGCCAGTGGGATATCGCCCATCTGGGTTAAACACCCGCGGATCACGATGCCAAATTTCTGCGCCAGGTATTTCTTGGCAATTGCTCCTGCAGCTACGCGCATCGCCGTTTCACGGGCGGAAGAACGTCCGCCGCCGCGATAGTCGCGAAAGCCGTATTTTTGTTCATAGGTATAATCCGCATGACCCGGACGGAACACGTCTTTGATCGTGCCGTAATCTTGCGAACGCTGATCGGTATTTTCAATCAGCAAACCAATACTGGTCCCTGTCGTGCGACCTTCGAAAACACCGGAGAGAATTTTGACCTGATCCGGCTCGCGACGCTGCGTGGTGTAGCGAGAGGTTCCCGGACGGCGGCGGTCAAGATCGTGCTGTAAATCAGCTTCGGTCAGTTCAATGCCTGGCGGTACGCCGTCAACAATGCAACCTAATGCCAGCCCATGCGACTCACCAAAGGTGGTCACCCGGAATAATTGTCCAATACTGTTTCCTGCCATCACGGCTCCGTTGTCGTTGTTCTGTGTTTGAGCGTTGTGAAACGGGCCGAAGCCCGCTGGATTAGTCTTTGTAGATGCTGAAGTATTCGCGCGCATCAAGGAGCTGCGCTTTCGTCAACATAAAGACGCCGTCACCACCATTATCGAACTCAAGCCAGGTGAACGGCACATCCGGGTATTGCTCCATCAGATGTACCATGCTGTTACCGACTTCACAAATCAGAATGCCGTTGTCAGTCAGATAATCCGGCGCGCAGGCCAGAATACGACGAGTCAGTTTCAAACCATCGGACCCAGATGCCAGACCCAGTTCAGGCTCGTGGCGATATTCATTCGGCAGGTCAGACATATCTTCTGCATCAACGTACGGCGGGTTGGTGACAATCAGATCGTACTGGAGCGCGGGAAGATCACGGAACAGATCGGAACGGATTGGCGTGACATGGTTAATCAGCCCATGCTCTTCAATGTTGTGTTCGGTTACCGCCAGCGCGTCGGTAGAGATATCCACCGCATCTACTTCCGCTTCCGGGAAGGCGTAGGCGCAGGCAATAGCAATACAGCCGCTACCGGTACACATATCCAGGATGTGCTGTGGATGATGATCGATAAGACCGGCAAAATGGTTGTTGATCAGCTCACCAATCGGAGAGCGTGGAACCAATACACGCTCATCAACGTAGAATTCGTGGCCACAGAACCAGGCCTTGTTGGTCAGGTAGGCGACAGGAATGCGCTCATTAACACGGCGGATCACACGCTCAACAATGCGGTGTTTTTCACTGGACGTCAGGCGCGCAGTGCGCATGTCCTCAGGAATATCCAGCGGCAGGTAGAGAGAAGGCAACACCAGTTGAACCGCCTCATCCCATGGATTATCCGTGCCATGGCCGTACCAGATGTTGGCGGCGCTGAAGCGGCTAACCGACCAACGCAACATGTCCTGTATGGTATGCAGCTCGTTTACTGCTTCATCGACAAATATTTTATCCACTCTTTCCTCCAGGGCATGCTCGCTTAATTTTCGGCGGCTAGTTTGCCATGAAGACGGCGATAAATCAGCAATGACGCTTACTGCTTGAGGTTAAAAAATGCGTTTAGTCAGGTACACTACCTGAAATAAGAGATGAGACAGGCCAATGAAAAAGAAAAAGTCGCTCAGCGAGGAGGATCAGTCGCTCTTTCGCCAGCTAATGACAGGGACACGCCAAATCAAGCAGGACACCATTGTCCATCGCCCGATACGCAAAAAAGTCACTGAAGTGCCGGTAAAACGTTTACTGCAGGAGCAGGCGGACAACAGCCACTATTTTTCGGACGAATTCCAGCCGCTGCTGAATACACAGGGTGCAGTCAAATATGTACGCGAAGACGTTAGCCATTTTGAGCTGAAAAAATTACGTCGAGGGGATTACTCACCAGAGCTCTTTCTTGACCTTCATGGTCTGACGCAGATGCAGGCAAAACAGGAACTGGGGGCGTTGATCGCCGCTTGTCGTCGTGAACATGTCTTTTGCACCTGCGTTATGCATGGCCACGGTAAACATATTCTTAAGCAGCAGACACCGCTGTGGTTGGCTCAGCATCCACACGTCATGGCGTTTCACCAGGCCCCAAAAGAATACGGGGGAGATGCGGCGCTATTGGTACTGATTGAGATTGAGGAGTGGCAGCCACCAGAGCTGCCCTGACAGGCTGGCGGGTGGCAAATGCTACCCGCCGAATCGCACGTCACATCAGATCGCTTTCGCCATCTTCAGGTTGCACGGACTCATTTGCCAGTTGAATACCCCTTTGCCGGTTTCGTCGAGAGTGACATTGGCAATAGCGGAGGTCGTGAACATTGGTGGCGTTTCACCTGGGCACAATTCAGACACCAGATAACCCACGAGTGGCAAATGGGAAATGACCAGCGCAGAAGCAACACCTTCATTGCAAAGTGCCTGAAGATACGCGCTGACAAGGCCGACATCGCCGCACGGAGTAAGCTCAGGAAGAACATCTACGCTTTCCGGCAGGTGAATACACTCTCCTACCACATCCAGCGTCTGTTCTGCACGCAGGAACGGACTCACCAGAACACGTTCAATGTCCACTTTTTGACCTTTAAACCAGATTGCCATTTGACGGGATTCGTCGCAGCCACAGGTTGTCAAAGGACGTACTGAGTCACTGGCGGCATCGAGTGCCGCGTCACCATGACGCATGATAAAAACTTGCATATTGCACCGCTTTTGTTAACCAGAATCACCGGCGTTGACTGCCTGCAATAACATCAAGGAGGCAGAAAACCCGATGGCCGGGCATTGTGCCTGATCCATTCGGTGAATGAAACGCTGTTTTTTACCTTAATGGCGTAAGTATAGTCAATCTTTGTTTACAAATTCGCCAAAACAAGTTCATTCAACGTTGGATTTACCCTTCTTTGACCTCAACTTACGAGGGCAGTTTCCCTTGAAGGCCAAAAAGTTTGGCCGCGTTCTGCCATCTGCAATAACTCATCACACGGTGTAAACCGGGGACCATATTGAGTGGCAAGACGTTGCAGGATTGCAACCACTTCACCCGCACCGATTGTATCCATGTAACGGAACGGGCCGCCGAGGAATGGCGGGAAACCAATACCAAAAACACCACCGATATCGCCATCACGTGCGCTTTTGATGATCTGCTCACTAAAGCAACGAGCCGCCTCATTAAGCATCATCATGACACAGCGTTCAGCACACTGATGCGCCGTCAGTTTTCCCTGTCCGGTTATCGGAATGAGCCCATAAACCGAAGGGTCGATCTGTTTCTTGCTTTTACGCCCTTTCGCAGCGTAAAGATAGAAACCACGTCCATTTTTTCTGCCTTTGCGATCGTCATTCAAAATCGCAGAAACAAAGTTTGCAGGCGGGCTAAAACGATCGCCATAAGCCGCTTCAAGTACTGGTATAATTTTAGTGCCGGTATCTATTCCTACCTCATCCAAAAGTTGGATTGGCCCCACCGGGAAACCAAACTTTACCAATGCTTCATCAATATGTTCGATCTTCTCGCCTTCCGTCAGAAGCCGCATGGCTTCATTTATATAAGGCGCAAGAATACGGTTAACATAAAAGCCGGCTTTATCCGCCACCACGACTGGCGTCTTACCCTGCATTTTGGCAAGTTTAACCACGGTAGCCACCGTTTGCGGGCTTGTTCGCGCGTGAGGGATAACTTCCACCAGCGGCATTTTTTCAACCGGGCTAAAGAAATGCAGGCCAATAACCAGCTCAGGACGTGCTGAATTTGCAGCAATATCACCGATCGGCAATGACGAGGTGTTCGATGCAAAAATAGTGTGCTGTGCACAATGCTCTTCAACATCGGCCACCATTTTTTGTTTAAGCGCCAGGTCTTCGAAGACAGCTTCAATGACGACATCACGGTGAGCAAAACCACTGTAGTCGGTTGTACCCGAGATTAATGCCAGCGCCTTATCTCTCTCACTTGCCTTGATATGGCGACGCTTCACCTTTTGATCAAGGATCTGCCAACTGTACTGCAGCGCGTGATTGATCCCCTTTGGGTTAATGTCTTTGATACGCACAGGCAATTTGCCTTTGCTGGCGGAAACAAACGCAATACCACCGCCCATCAGTCCCCCACCCAGCACACCAAGCGAACGTAGTGGAGCAGGTTCAGCCTCACTTCCAGGATCTTTTTTAACATCGGTGCTGGCAAAAAAGATGCTGCGCAAGGCCTGTGATTGCGGCGTCATCGCCAGTTCACCAAACGCTTTTGCCTCAGCCGCGTACCCGCTGCTGCTCCCTTGCGCCAGTCCGGTTTCAATGACATCCAGAATTCGTTTCGTTGCCGGGTAGTTGCCCCTGGTTTTTTGTTCGGTTTTCTTACCCACCATGCTGAAAAGCAGCGTACGCCCGAGTGGTCCTGCAAGAATGCGCTCACGCACGGGCAGGTGACGCTTTGCCTGACGTCCTTTCAGCGCCAGTTCCACGGCGGATTCAAGCAAAATAGATGGCGAAACCACCTCATCAACCAGTCCCACCTTCAATGCCTGACGCGCACGCAATTGTTTACCCGTTAAAATCATCTCCAGTGCCGTACTGACTCCCACCAGGCGTGGCAAACGCTGTGTTCCGCCGGAGCCTGGCAATAGCCCTAATTGCACTTCCGGCAAGCCCAGAACGGTTTTCGCATCGTCAGTACAAATGCGGCGATGACAAGCCAGAGCCAACTCAAGCCCCCCGCCCAGGCAGGCCCCGTGGATAGCCGCGATCACCGGGATCGACAGCGCATGGATTTCGGCCATCACCTGCTGCCCCTGGCGCGCAAGCTCTTCAGCTTCCTGCGCATTTTTCGCACGAGCGATCATGTTGATATCCGCCCCTGCAATGAAGTTATCCGCCTTGGCTGAGATAAACACCAGACCGCGAATATCTTTGTTTTCGCGGATCTGCTTTAACATCGCGCGCACCTGAACGCCAAATTCGGCCTTCAGGGTATTCATCTTTTCGCCGGGTACATCAATGGTCACAATGGCTACATTATCGGGGCGAATATCCAGCGTAAATGCAGATGCTATTTCCATTATTCCGCCTCCAGGACCATTGCCGCACCTAAACCACCCGCCGCGCAGGCGGTAACCAGACCAAAACCGCCACCACGACGGCGCAGTTCATGTAATGTTTGGGTGATCATTCGCGCACCCGTTGCAGCAAATGGATGGCCGTAAGCGATGGAGCCTCCCAGAACGTTAAATTTACTCTCATCAACTTCGCCAGTGGCATGTGCCCGACCGAGTACTTCACGCGCAAAACGATCGCTGGCCAGCAACTGTACGTTCGCCAGTGTCTGCGCAGCGAAGGCCTCATGCATATCAATCAGCGTTAAGTCTGCTAGCGTTAAACCTGCACGTTCCAGCGCCAGCGGCGTAGACCAGGCTGGTCCCAATAACATGTCCTGCCAAACGTCAATGGCCGTGAACGCGTAGCTACGCAAGTAACCCAACGGCGTAATGCCTAACTCTTTTGCACGCGATTCGGTCATCAGGATCACCGCAGCAGCACCGTCGGTAAGCGGAGTGCTGTTTGCCGCCGTCACCGTGCCATGTGTGCGATCAAATGCAGGACGTAACTTTGCATAATCCGCCAGGGTCGACGTGCCACGGATGTTATTATCTTCAGTAAGTGGTTCACGATAAGGCGGAATATAAGCAGTCATCACTTCATCAGTCAGTTTGCCTTGTGACCAGGCCTGTGCGGCATTTTGGTGAGAACGATGGGCCAGTGCATCCTGCTGCTCACGCGTTATTCCGTACGTTTTCGCCATTTGCTCAGCCGTATCACCCATGCGCAGACCGGTCGAATACTCGGCAACAGCAGGCGGTACAGGCATTAAATCGCGCAGACGCAGGCGTGAGAAAAGCTTGAGTTTCTGCCCTGTCGTTCGGGCCTTGTTAACATCCACCAGCATACGTGCCAGTTTTTTACTCACGCCAATCGGCAGCACAGAAGAAGAATCTGCACCACCCGCAATGCCAGCCCGGATTGTGCCCACCATCAGACTTTCAGCCACATTGGCGACGGCCTGAAAACTGGTGGCACATGCGCGGCTAACGCTATACGCATCAGTATGCACATTCATCCCGGTTCCCAGAACAATCTCGCGGGCAATGTTGGGTGCTTCAGGCATCTGGACAACCTGGCCGAAAACCAGTTGTTCAATAACATCAGGAGATATTTCGCTGCGAGCCAGCATCTCCCCCACCACCATTTTCCCCAGATCGACGGCTGGAATTCCGTGAAATGCGGTCGCCTGACGCGCAAACGGAGTACGCAATCCACTGACAATGGCAATGCGATCGCCTTGTCGGGTGATAAGCGGTAATGCCTGACTCATAACACGCCCCTGTAAATAACATAAATGCAAAGTGGTCTGACCTGGTAACAGTCTTAACCATTTTTTTACATTCAGCCAATCAGAGAGATGAAAAAGTGGGAGCTAAAACACAGAGAATAAAAAGAAAATACCCCTGCATGGCAGGGGTATCAGGAAGAAAGGATTAACGCAGGCCGAGCTGGAAGATCAGTGTTTCCGCTTCACAGGCGAAGACAAAGTCAATATCCAGACGCACACCACCTTCAACTTCGGTGAACGAGGATTTGATTTCACAAGGCTCAGACTCAACGTCGCGAGCACGTTTGCTCAGCGCCGCCAGGGTTTCATCAGCCTCGGCACGATTGGTGAAGACACGGCTGTAAGACGCGGTGCAATCGGTGTTGTCCATGATAGTACCAACATCCATACAGCAGCAAACCGGGGTTTCATCAGCACTGCATTTACTCATAGCTCAATTTCCTCTGTATTCGCGCAGGGCGCGAGATAAACACGATGCTGATATTTTACGCCCCAGCGGTGGCTCTCTCCAGCCGTTAATGACGCAAAATGAGATAAGTGACCAATATCACACTAAAAAATGATCTAAAACAAAAACCACCCTTTTGAATGAGTCGCGATGGTCACATTTTTGCCAGCCAGATCTCGTTTCGTGAAACATATTTGAAAAACTTAATAAACAAACTTGCAACATCCCATCTGGTCCGACCTATACTCTCGCCACTGGTCTGATTTCTAAGTGTTACCGCAGACCCTACACTTCGCGCTCCTGTTACGGTATGTAACAATTATTGAATAAAAATAACTCAATGAGGTTATGGTCATGAGCCAGAAAACCCTGTTCAAAAAGACTGCGCTGGCAGTCGCAGTGGCAATCGTCTCAACGTCCGCCTGGTCCGCGGGCTTCCAGTTAAACGAATTTTCTTCCTCTGGCCTTGGCCGTGCGTATTCCGGGGAAGGTGCAATCGCAGATGATGCTGGTAACGCAAGCCGTAACCCTGCGCTTATCACCATGTTTGATCGTCCAACCTTCTCTGCCGGTGCGGTTTATATCGACCCGGATGTCAATGTTAACGGCAAATCCAATTTAACAGGACAAAGTGCTAACCAGGACAACATTGCGCCAAGCGCATGGGTTCCTAACATGCACTTTGTTATGCCAATCAACGATCAGTTCGGTTGGGGTGCATCTGTCACCTCCAATTATGGCCTGGCAACAGAATTTGGCGAAAACTATGCAGCCGGTATTTATGGCGGCAAAACCGATCTGCAAACCGTTAACCTTAACCTGAGCGGTGCTTATCGTCTTGATAGCAACTGGAGCTTCGGTTTAGGCTTCGATGCCGTTTACGCGAAAGCAAAAATTGAGCGCTATGCAGGTTCACTCGGCCCTGTACTGGCAAACCAACTTTCCGGGCGCGTTCCTCCATCCTATCTGGATGGAATCAGTTCTGCTGATGACCAAATTGCTCACCTGAAGGGTGACGAATGGGGATTTGGCTGGAACGCCGGTATCTTGTATGAACTGGATAAAAACAACCGCTGGGGCCTGACCTATCGTTCAGAAGTGAAAATCGACTTTGACGGCGATTATAAGAGTTCCATCAATCCGAGACTGAGCACGATCCTCGGAAATATGGGTCTGAGTGGACTTCCGGAAGGGACCGGCGGCAGAACCGAAAATGGTTCTCTGTCACTGCATCTGCCTGAGATGTGGGAACTGTCCGGTTATAACCGCGTTGCACCGCAGTGGGCTATCCACTACAGCCTGACCTACACCAGCTGGAGTCAGTTCCAGGAGCTGAAAGCCACTGGCGACAATGGTCAGACACTGTTCTATAAAGATGAAAGCTTCAAAGACGCTTATCGTATCGCATTGGGTACAACCTACTACTACGATAAAAACTGGACCTTCCGTACCGGGATTGCCTTTGATGACAGCCCTGTTCCTGCAGACAAACGTTCCATTTCCATCCCGGATCAGGACCGTCTGTGGCTGAGCGCAGGTTTGACCTATGCGTTTAATGAAGACGCGTCTGTCGATGTGGGCGCATCTTATATGCATGGTCAAAACGTTAACTTCACCGAAGGTGAAGGCCCAGCGGCTTACACCTTCCATTCTGAAGGTAAAGCCTGGCTGTTTGGTACGAACTTCAACTACGCGTTCTAACCACTCAGGGATCAAAAAAGGTGAGCATATTGCTCTAATGCCGATCAGTTAAGGATCGGTTGACCGATCCAGTGGCTGTGTAAGAATCCGGAAATGCTCACCCGTTTCCGGATTTTTTTATGCACATTGGACAGGCTCTTGATCTGGTATCCCGTTACGATTCTCTTCGTAACCCTATGACTTCTCTGGGCGAATATCTGGACCCGGAACTGATTTCCCGCTGTCCTGAAGAATCCGGAACCGTCACTCTGCGCAAGCGCCGCCTGCCGCTGGAAATGATGGTCTGGTGCATTGTCGGCATGGCGCTTGAACGTAAGGAACCTCTTCATCAGATCGTAAACCGGCTGGATATCATGCTGCCCGGCAGCGTCTGAGAAGTGAGGCCGTATGCCGCGTGTTCAGGCACTCTGGCATATCCGCACTGATGTGGCCTGACCCTGCTGGCCGTCGATGGTGTGTTCTGGCGCACACCGGACACGGCAGAAAACGATATAGCCTTCCCTCGTCAGACGCATGCCGGGACGCCGGCACTCTCCCCGCAGGTCAAAATGATCTGTCAGATGGAACTGACCCGTCATCTGCTGACCGCTGCGGCCTTCGGTACGATGAAAAACAGCGAAAGCAACTTATAGACCAGACAGGGGATAACACCCTGACGTTAATGGATAAAGGTTATTACTCACTGGGGCTGTTAAATGCCTGGAGTCAGGCAGGAGAGCACAGGCACGAAAAAAATGGCCGGAGCTGGGAGAAGAAATGACGGCCCGACTGCTGACGTTCACCCGCAAAGGAAAAATCGGCTATCTCCTGGCATCAATGACGGATGCCATGCGCTTCCCGGAGTCGTGCGGAATGGTCATGAGGATGTTAATGACGCTACAGGGGGCTTCACCGGGTCGTATCCCGGAACTGATGCGGGATATAGAGAGCATGGCGCAGATGGTAAAGCTACCGACAAGAAGGGAAAGAGCCTTCCCGAGAGGGGTAAAGGAAAGGCCCAGGAAGTATCCAAAAGCGAGTAAAAAGAGCCAGTCAGTTGCTTAACTGACTGGCATTAGAGCATATTGCTCACCTTTTTTATTTCTGACGTTATTTACTGCGAATCGATATCTTTTAATTCATTTTCGATCGCTTTCGCATTTGGATTCTCTTCCGGCTTCAGCTTGCCACCGCTGGCAATAAAATCATGATTCTGGAAGTAGGCTTCACGCACCATAATGTACGGGTCGGAAGACTGACGCAGCAAGCCGTCGGAATCGAGCAATTGTGCACGCGTTTCAATACCTTCAACAGTCCATTTACCCACCGACAGCGGCCATGTGAGCCATGACAACACCGGATAAAGGGTATCGACCATATCACCGCCATCATCACGCAGGGTAAAGCTGCCATAGAATGGCAACTGCACATACGGACCATAGCCCACGTCATAATGTCCCAACGTACTACCAAAGCGGTGCGGTTGCTCACGCTGCAGTTTCGGGTTTGCCATTCCAGCAACATCAATAAACCCGCCCATCCCTAGCAGGGTGTTAAGGAAGAAGCGGGTGAAATGCACCATCCCCTGATACGGATTACCTTGCAGGAAATAGTTCGCCATCACCGCTGGCTCTTCCAGGTTACTGGTGAAGTTACTCAGTCCATTACGTGCAGGCTGTGGAACGTAATCACGCCATGCAACAGCCACAGGACGAACCACATACGGATCCAGCACGTTGTAGTTGAAGTTGTACATGGTGCGGTTAAATCCTTCGAGAGGATCGGAGCGCCCCGTTTGCTCGCCGGAGCTGGCGCAGCCCACGAGCATAGTGATACCCAGCGCAAGCGCCGACAGCCGAAGTTTCATAAATATCTCCCTGTTCAGTATGGCTATCGTTGATTGCCATCCGTAACGGAGCGTCTGGCGCTCCGTCTGTAAACGTGCAAGTGATTGTAACAGCACGTTTAGCGATGTCTACGCACACCATTACGGGCAGTAACCACCGTCACTCTGATCTCAGCATAGCCTGCTTTTTGATTTCGTTTCGCCAGCAATTTTATATTGGCTTTGAAAGAGATGTATCACGATTGTTGCCATTCCCGGGAATTTAAGAGCATCCCCACGGGTTATCCGTAAAAAATCGCTACCCTTAATAGCAAGACCACCTTGCCCGGAGCTGTGATGAAGGAAATTCGTGAAGCGAAAATCGGCGAACAGAGTGAAGACCGTGAAGTCGAGAGCGAAGAGAAAAATCGAGGGGAGAAAATAGAAGTCGATGAAGACCGCCTGCCCTCCCGCGCCATGGCGATTCATGAACATATTCGACAAGAGGGTGAAAAAGAGCTGGAGCGTGATGCCATGGCATTGCTGTGGTCAGCGATTGCAGCGGGGCTCTCTATGGGGGCATCGCTGCTTGCAAAAGGGATATTTCATGTGCAACTGGACGGTGTGCCTAGCGGTTTTTTACTGGAAAACCTCGGGTACACGTTCGGCTTTATTATTGTCATCATGGCACGCCAGCAACTGTTTACCGAAAACACCGTCACTGCCGTATTGCCAATAATGCACAACCCTACCGCCGGGAATATCACCTTGCTGATGCGCCTGTGGAGCGTGGTATTACTGGGAAACCTGATTGGTACTGGCATTGCCGCCTGGGCCTTTGGGTATATGCCAATTTTTGATGAAGCCACCAGGGATGCCTTTGTGAAAATCGGCATGAATGTGATGAAAAACACCCCCTCCGAAATGTTTGCTAACGCGATTATCTCAGGCTGGATTATCGCCACGATGGTCTGGATGTTCCCATCCGCGGGCAGCGCAAAAATTGTGGTGATTATTTTAATGACCTGGCTTATTGCCCTGGCCGACACGACACATATCGTCGTGGGGACAGTTGAAGTGCTCTATCTGGTCTTCACGGGTACTGTCCACTGGTTCGATTTTTTCTGGCCTTTCGCACTTCCTACACTGGCAGGCAATATTTGCGGCGGAACCTTTATTTTTGCGCTGTTAAGCCACGCACAGATCCGCAATGACATGTCAAACAAGCGCAAAGCCGAGCGTAAAGCGCAGGAAGCTGATGTTAAATCGGCAAAAAAATCGCCCTGAGTGGCGACACTTTAAGCAGTCGGGCGGTGATGAGCTTAACGCTAAGTCTAAATAACGCTATACTCGTGCCGCTTCGTCCCCTTAGTTAAATGGATATAACGAGCCCCTCCTAAGGGCTAGTTGCAGGTTCGATTCCTGCAGGGGACACCATTTCTTCATTACCAGTCATTTCCCACCGTTACCAAAACCCCTTGATGTTACCGCTAAACAATGCTGACGACGTTACCTAGCATTACCCTACATAGATTGACTGCGCCAAACATTTGCGGGCATATTGTGGGCATACTGCAAAATGACCACGGATTTATGCCCACATGCTTACGGTAAAGCAAATAGACGCAGCCAAGCCTGCTGAAAAATCATATCGACTGGCAGACGCTGGCGGCCTTTTCCTGTTCGTCCCTCCTTCAGGTAAAAAGGTATGGCGTATGCGTTACCGGTTCGAAGGGAAAGAGAAGACACTGGTCATTGGGCCCTATCCTGAAATCTCTCTCACCGAAGCCAGGGCGAAGCAGTCCGACGCAAAAATGAAGCTGCTTGCTGGCGTTGATCCAGCAGAACATAAGCAGGCTATAAAGAAGAAAGAGAAAGAAGAGTCATCAGATTCTTTCGGTGACATATTCAGGGAATGGCATGCGCATAAATCAAAGGTTTGGTCTAAGGGATATGCAGATGAGATGTTAAGCATGTTCAATGACGACATTCTTCCTGTCATCGGACACCTGCGCATGGAAGATGTTGAGCCTATGGTGCTGCTGAAAGTCATCAGGCTATTCGAGGACAGGGGAGCAATGGAACGGGCTGATAAAGCAAGGAGAAGATGCGGAGAGGTTTTTAGTTATGCGATCGTAACAGGAAGGGCTAAGTATAATCCATCAAGAGACTTGTCTGGAGCCATGCGAGGGTACAGAAAGCAGAACTACCCTTTCCTTCCCATGCATCGCATACATGAATTCCAGAGAGCGCTTAATGGTTATGGAGGATGGATTGTTTCGAAGGTAGCGGCGCAGATCCTTCACTATACGGCAATGCGCACCGTGGAATTGCGATCGCTGGCATGGGCGGGAATAGATTACGAAACCAGGTTAATCAGTGTTGACCCAGAAGTCATGAAAGGAAGAAAACTTCACGTCGTTCCAATGTCCGACCAGGTTATAGAACTATTCAAATTCCTGCAACAAATCACGGGACAGTACGATCTTTGCTTCCCAGGAAGGAATGACAGGAAGAAGCCTATCAGTGAAAACGCCGTACTCGGAGTGATCCGTAGCATTGGTTATGAAGGGCAGACAAGCGGACATGGTTTCCGGCATCATTTCAGTACCGTTCTGAATGAGAAGCACTGGAACAGGGATGCAATAGAGATGCAACTGGCGCACGTAAGTGGCGGCACTCGTTCCGTGTACAACCACGCCGCATATCTTGAAACCAGAAAGGAAATGATGCAATGGTGGGCAGATTGGCTGGATGAAAAAATAGGGTGATCTGCACATGTGGCATGTACACTACCTGGCATCTGTTTGATTATGATGTTGATTATATAGATTCCCAGAGATCAGGATATGGAAAATAAGAAGATTTTAAATATAGAGATTCTGCGGGTTATGGCTATTATTGCTGTTGTCTTGATTCATATGACAATACCATATTTTTATGACATTAATTTAATGAATGGCAATTATACAGCATGGGCTTTCAATAATTTATACAATGCAATATCGAGATTTTGCGTGCCTGTATTTTTCATAATTTCAGCTTACCTTTCATTTAATGGTAAATCATCTAAAGGTGTTGCCAGTAGAATTAAGCGCCTTGCCATACCTTATATCTCATGGTCTGCAATTTACTTCCTGTATAACGGTGGAAGCGATATTATTGAATTTATAAAAAAAATTACGGCAAGCAATACATCATTTCATTTATGGTTTCTTCCGCCGTTTATAGGATATACATTACTTCTACCGGCGATAAAAAAAATGGTAAGTTTAGATGACGGTGAAAGCCAGAAATACATTATCATTATAATAACAATTGCATCTATTTTACCTCAGGCGGTAATTTACGCGATGAATACATTTTACGGTGATTACTCATTTCTTTCTGGCGTAAACAACTTTGGGTTGTCTTTCCCATCACTACTAACATATGCCATTGCATTTCCTTTGCTATACAGAAAAGTATCTATAACTAAATGTGTTTTTTTGTATTCAGCAATGGTTGCATTAAATCTGCTAGTTAGTCTTCTGGTTTCAGAAAAGACAGGAAAGACCGATACCTTTTTCTACGGATATACAACCCCATTTGTATTTATATCTTCATTCATACTATTTAATATAATAATGAGCGCCGACCTTTCATTTATTTCGGGATTTGCTAAAAAGACTATCATCTCTATAGGAGACTGCTCATTTGGCGTCTATCTTTCTCACTGGATAGTCTATCTTATTCTAGGCCGGTATGGCATGGTATTTACGGGAAGGGCTATAATTGACCCTTTATTGAATACCGTTATTGTTTTTTTAATTTCTTTCTATTTAATTTACGCACTAAAAAAGATTAAATATTTACGCATGTTTATGTGAATTAATCCAGGTGTAAGGCCCATCTTTATTTTTAATTCAAGATGGGCCTGAGTGTTATTACATAACTACTGGACGGGCCATTGATAATTACATGAAGAACATTTGAAATAATATCGAACAACGCCGCCTATCGTTTTGCTGATGACCGTTACTGTGCCTGTAGATCCGCATCTAGGGCAAATATCTGGAGGGGTTGCTTGTGTGATTTCTGTCATCTCATCCACCGTATTTTTCATCAAGTTCAATAATCTGCTGATCGTACCCTGCGTTAAGTTCAAGAAGTCGTTGATAGATATCAGACTTTTTCTGCTGCTCTTGTTCACCATCAAAAAGCCCAGCATTGAGATACGCAGATGCTAATACAGATTTGTCTTTCTCGTATTTTTCATTGATTGCTGTAAGTTCTTGCTCATAGAGATCTGAATCATTAGGAGGTGTTGGAGCGTCTGGGTCTTCAAATTTTCCATCGATATACATCCAGCCGATACCGGCCTTTACGTCATCAATATTAATGGTTTCATATCCACTAAAAATATCACCATTGCCATCCCATGAGACGATGTTTACTACAACTCCATCACTAATTATTGCGTAACGATTCATTATGCGTACTCCCGTACAATCACAATTCCTGACCCACCAGAACCACCGTTAGCGCCACTCCCCCCGATAGGTTGAGATGCACCTGACCCACCAGAACCATAAGCACCAGGAGATCCAGCACCACCAGATGCCCCACCCCCTAGTTCACTACCAGATAGCTGAGATGCTCCCCCGTTGCCTCCCGATGGAACGCCACCAGTAATTATTGCCGGTGTTCCTGCCCCGCCTTTTGAGTTATACAAGTTCCCACCCGTTGCCGTTCCTCCCACTCCTCCTCTGGCATGACTTGTGTATGCAGACCCGCCAGCAATAACATTGCTAGCGCCAACGCCACCACCGCCAGCAACAATGGTTCCTCCAAAAGATGAGTTTCCTCCAGATGTGGATGCAGCACCGCCAGCACCCACAACTACGGCGGCGCTGGCTGGAACGGCTGTGAGATATGATGAAGCATAACCACCTGCGCCTCCAGGAGCTCCGCAGGTGGCAGTAGTCCCTGTACCAGCGGTAGCGTTACCCCCACCTCCCCCACCGGCCTGCACTTCAACAAGAATCGCCTTAGTCCCTGCTGTTGGCGTGTAGGTTCCTGATGAAGAGAATGTTTGAATGTTGAGAAGACGACCGGATATTCCAAGCAGGTTTGTATCCTGAATTACGTTTGTCCCGTCACCAAGAACGTATGCAGTCAATCCAGCAGGAATGGCGATGCCTGATCCACTGGTTGTTTTGATAGTTACGCTGAAATTACCAGAGCAGTTGTTAACTACAGTCCATTTTTTTCGCCACGCAGGAACGACAAGATTAATGTTAGCCGTCAAAGTACCAGACAGGACAACGCGATCGCGTGATGCTTCAAGCGTTGTCAGAGTGACGCTTGAGTTAGTGAGTCCGGTTTTTGTGGTGACACCATTACTGTCTAAAGGAATCCACCCCGTGAGAGGCGTCGCTGTAGCAACCTCTGGATTATTTGTATTCCCATCAAGCGTATTTATCCATGTCCCGTCACCGGTGGAATTCTGAAGTATGGCCCCAATTGGATAGCCACTGATTCCGGTAGAGAATTCGCTGTCAAACTGATAGCCAGCTCCAGCCTGTCCCCAGCGAGCATTGAGAGCCAGTTCGTACAGAATCTGGTTGAAGTCCTCACCTTTCGGCGGCAGACCTCCGGCAGATTTGAGAATCATGGTTACAGGCGGGAATCCTACATCATAGGAAGCCTGGTTATTACCTGCTGGAGTGGTATCTAGAATAGCTTCACGAGGACCATTGACTCCAAACGGTACTGATTTTTTAGCGGGTGCATCAGATCGATTCATGTTTAATCTCTGTAAAATGTTCCGTCATTAAACGGATATGCGTCGTCAGCGAATCCAAAATATGGAGGTACAACTTGATGGATATTCAGTTGCACTCCGCTAGGAACGGGTACGACGTCGTAGTTTGTGAGAATTGACTCTTCAAACGGAGCAAGCGAAAACTCGAAAGTTATTCCGATTGTCATGTCTCTGTAATTAACGCAATACGCTTTACCCCGACCCGCAAATAGCATGCGGAGGAATTTGTTGATGTCGGGTATTGTGGCGATGCTGATATTGCTGAATGCTTTGCAGAGAATCAGGGTTCGGTACGCGTCATCAGCAAGGCGTACAGATGTTGTTTCCTGTATTCCGGCAAAGAACGGTGAATCATTAAAGGGAAGAGGGTAATCAGATGCTCCGTTGTCTGCTTCGGAAAAACCGAAAGAATCACTGTCAATCGGCGCTGTTATATACCTGCCGATACCTACAATCTTTCCCCATATATCAAGCCCAAAGGTTTCGTTTGTGGTCAAATCCCACACCTTTGCTATGAATTCATCAGTAAAGTCATCCAGACTAATTGCCTGATTGAATGTGTCGATTATGGAGAGAAGTCTGGTGCTGGCAGAGTATTGGGTAAGTATTGTTTCTTCCCAACTCATACAAGAGTGACCGTTATATCAGAGTCCTGAATAGTTGGTATCTGATCTATGCCCATTGTCACAGATGGATGATATGTCACGCCATCAAGAGACACCTGTAGTGACAAGATGCCAACCGTATCAGGAGAGATTGAAATTACCGGAGCGTAGTATTTGCCAGAGTTGATTGTTGCTCCGATCCTCGCTTTATCGATGCCGTCATAATCACCATTAAATACTTTGGTGATCATGTTTTTCACTTGAGTTGATATATCACTGGGCGGGTTAAGGCTGCTGTCCAGTTCAACTTTGAAATAAACACGAGTCGGTGATGCTCTCTGCCACTGCATTACATACTCCGGGTATGGAGCGCTGTAATTATCTGTGTCGTAAATAGTGAATGTGGTATCGCCATTAAGGTTTGCGCCAGGGTTGTACGTCCTGAATATTGAATCGGCAACATCTTCATCAGCACCGCCATATACACAGATGTAAATTGAGTGCGCCAACACAGGAAAGTTGGTAGTCCCTCTTGTGACTGTTGATGCGGTTCTGTTTGACCACACGTAAGCATCAAGAACGCCGGATGTTTCCAGGATAGCTGATAGCGTAGCGCCGTCCATGTTTCTCGCGTTACGCGCCACTGACTGTTTGCGGCGTGTTTCAAAAGCTATGCGCGATTCAACATCTACCCCTACAACGCCGGGGCTAACGTTTGTGATCGCATCCC
Source organism: Lelliottia sp. RWM.1 (assembly GCF_016859735.1). Taxonomy (NCBI): domain Bacteria; kingdom Pseudomonadati; phylum Pseudomonadota; class Gammaproteobacteria; order Enterobacterales; family Enterobacteriaceae; genus Lelliottia; species Lelliottia sp. RWM.1. The sequence continues at coordinate 50,564 of NZ_WLVC01000035.1, forward strand.
ATCCCGATACCGCCCGGTAAATCTGATTTAATGCGCCGGCAGCGCAAGGTATTGGCCCGGTTGTGTTATTCACGAACTGAACATCAATGCTTCCGGACGCTGGTATCGTTGCGTTGTCGATAGATCGGTAGATATATCCATTGGTGTCAATGGCTGTACTTCCCGCGGGGATTGTGGTTTCAACCTTACCAATGCACGTCGCAGTAACAACTGTACCCTGCGCCGATATCCGGTCCATGAAATAAATCTGCCCGATACCGTCCTGAAATCTACCCGTAGCATAATCAGGGTTAACCTGGTTAAACAGGCACAGCAGCTTGTCATACTCCTGCGCGATAATCTCTGTATCGGACTGTGCGATCTGCCCTTGCGGTGAGCTAAGAGACTGGCTGGCTCCTCCACCCAACGCAGACGTCATGTCAGTAAGTCGACCTGCAAGCACATCTGAGATATCAGGAACAGAGAGGCCATTCTCAGTGATTGTGACATCAGGAACAGCTGTATTTAATGTCGTCATAAAGTAGCCTGCGAAATGTTCCCGTTTATGTCGGTCACACGGATTGTTCCGCGCATCCTGCGTGTGTTTTTGTCAAAGAAGACATTTGCCAGAGCCTGGTCAACGATGGGCAACTTGAGTGCTTCAGTCTGAAGTTTTTGCGATATGAAACTTGGCGTGGGTCGCTTACCCAGGACGTCTGTTTTCCATGGAATACCCAGCGTGGTGTCGTAGTAGCACTCACCAGAGAAGACAAGGCATGCGCTGGCAACATCCTGGGCGACAGAATATGACTCGTCAGCAATCGCAATATTCCCGCTTCCATCCAGCGTTAAATCCCATGTCGACACGTCTAATTGCATGGTTCTGTAGGTCATACTGGTTTATCCGTGGTGTTTGATGTGACAGTGGAGCCACCAGTCTGAACGCCTGGAACAGGGTGTTTGTGCTGGTCATAGTTGTCACGCAGGGTTTTGAGTGATGCGCTTTGTGTGCCGTTGTTGTCGGTGATGTCTCCGCCAGCGGTGATATTTCCTGTAACGTGCATTGTCGGCGTGGTGACATTCACTCCATCAGGAGCTGTAATATTCGCTGACGAACAAGTTATGTTTACCGGGTTTGGAGTGGTGATGTTTATCGCACCGTCAGCGAACTCAATAAACTGTGATGGCTGGTTGTTAAGGAAGCCGCCGAGGTAAAGCGCATCAGATTTGCTGTGCGTCCTTTTGCTTCCAGGAACTGATTGCTTGCGGTTTGCCCGGGCTATTGAGTTATCGCGGTCGCAGATAGCAATCATGCCTATATCACCGGCCACAGGATTCATGATGACTGCACTCGCCCCGCGCTGAAGTCTGAACACCGGCAAATTAAAGATTTCCGAGTTCGGGATGGTTGCGCCTGACGGGTCCGTCCTGGTAACCAACGGAATGACGTCCACAACAAGATTTGGCGCAGTTCCGCGAATCTCAGTCACCTCAACAAGCTCAATAAAAAAAGCCCCTGAAAGGAGCTTTTTGAAGACGTAAGAGAGGTTTTCCGCATCACTGGTTTGCGCCGATGTAGGCGTGAATAAATTTTCAGCCACCGTTAGCCTCTATTTGTCTGTTAGCTATGCATACTGAATGCCATGGCCCATCTTCGACCCAGGACGAGAGTTCGTGATTCACACTTGTGAGCTTATAAATCCCGCTGGCATGGGGTAGGGTTGTCTGAAGTTCTATATCTCGACCAGTTGTCAGAAGCGTTGAGAATTGCGTCTGGAACATCACGCCGCCATTTGAGAATACCGGATATCCAATTAACCCGTATTCAGGAGAGATTAGGGGCTTCACATCATCCTTTGTGCTTTCCTGAGGCCAGAATGATATAGACGGTGGGGCGACAGACATCGCAATGCTCAGGTCGTCACAAAGCGCGCGCAACTGGTCAAATACACTCCCTTCATAGTGGGGATTTGAGATTACTTTCCCTTCCAGTCCCACAATGTAAGGTGTGTATCCGGCAGCTTTGCAGATAGCGTTAATAACGCTCGTAACCGGGGTTGAACCGTTGAATGAAAAAGGTGAAGCTGTTTTGTTCTGTAGATCGGCATTGGCCGTGGCAGTAATCATCAGTGCGGTATTCGGCACAGTGTTCATGTTGGCGATAGAAGACGTCATGTAGCCAACGAATATCGCTGTATTTTCCACGAAAATCTTCATGCTGATACGCTCAGTATCAGTACCAAATAGCCCCATAGCTTTTGAAGATAACGCTGCCAGCATTTCCAGACCAAGACCAAAGATGCTTACGTTTACCTGAGTCCCAAAGAGATTACCGGATGACTGTAGTGAAACGGTGGCCCTGACATCACTAATCGATATTGTGTTATTCCCGGCATCGTCGAGCGATGATGTTTCATTGACAAACTCAAATCGTAGCGTGCGTTTACTGTACAAGTTCATTCTCCCCGATGTAGTAAAGAATGAACCTTCCGCCCAGTCCAGCGTAAGACGGGTCTTGTTGGCCTACATTATCGAGAAAAACCAGATCACCACGAAAGCCGAGATACGAATACCTGACCATTTTGTTTCCGTACAGGCAAGGAACGCCCTGCATTATCGGGTTGCCATTTACCGTCAGGTCCATATATATGAAGCTTTCACGCTGAATCAGCCGTAGGACGCATCGCTGACCCGCCAAATCCACAGAGACAGACTGTGACTTCTGCGGCTCAAGTGGAATTGTTCTCATGTGATGTTCTCGTTTATCTCTTTTGCGAGCTCAGCGACTTTCTGCGTAGCGCTATTAGCGACATCAAGTATCGGCTTAGATACGGTATCAAGAGCACTCTGGAAGCTGGTTGTGATAGCCGTTGTCGCTGTTGTGGCAATTCCACTTACCGATGTTTTAAGTGATGACCAAGACTTTCCGAGTTCGTCGACAGTTGAAGGTGTTGATCCGGCGTCTTTTGTAGATTGCCCCATGCCAGTAACCCCCTGACTTACAGCATCATTGGTAGGCCTGGACTGAGCCTGAGCACCAGAAATAACCACCTCCATTTGCTGTATTACTTCCTGAAAAATAAGATACACGGTCAACATAGAACCCCCCGTCTGAGAGTTCACATTGTAGTCGTGGTCTACCAGGTCATAGCTTTGAAGTGTTTCTTTTGGGGTTTCGATGTCATATGTTTTTGCTGATGACAGCATATCTTTAATTGTTCTGAGTGCCGAACTCTGGCTAGTGAGTGTTAAATCAAAGATATTGGGAATATCCCCTGAAAATCCTGTCAAACCATCAATAATGATTGAACATCGTACTTGAGATGGTTGCTTAACTTTGTTTATCGCCTGGTATTTCCCCCCTTCGACAGGCGCCGTAGTTATCTGTGCGCTTCCTCTGGGTTGAATTGATGCTAGTCCACTAAACTCTAAAGCAACATCACCAGTTGTTCCGTCTCTAATCACATACTGAGGATGGAGCACGCTATCGATGATCGATAGCGGAGAGCCACCGCCTATCGCATTGAATATGTCTGCTGTGTTTAAGTCGATGATGCTCATCGGTTCTCCGGAAAATAAAAAACCCCGCCGGAGCGAGGTTTGTTTTATCTGCTGTGGGTTACAGGATAATACGATGGCATGCCCTGTCTCGAACTGCTACGTATGAAGCAATCTCTTTCATCGCCCAGCTTTGTTCCGCCATGATAGTGCGCAGAGCCTTTAGCTCAGCACTCACTGCGCTAACGTCATACCCAGCGTCGGTTAGTGCTGCAACTAATTTATAAGCTGGACTGCAATCAACTAACGCCGCACGATCAAGTGCTACCGTGTCACCGCACTGCTGGCGAATGACCGTGTATGGGGCATTTTCTACAAACCACGAAATAGGGAAGTTGATATCCAGTTTTGGCGCTGGTAGCGCTTCTTGCTTTCCGAGAAACTCACCTTCAAGTACCACGCGATGGATGTACTCTACGGCCAGCGGGATCTGTTCAAGATCGAGCTCATCAATGCTATCAATATTAAAGCGCTGATGAACCATAGTGTATGCATCGTCATAGCGGAGTCCTTTCTTTCCTACCAGCATGTTTACGGCATCGCGCAGCGGTGTTCGCTCGTCAACTGTGGTCTTCTTGCGTTGATTTTTTACTTCACCTTTAGTCCAGTACTGGTACAAAACGTCATCGCATTCATCCTGATAACGAGCAACCTTCTCACGCAACTCTGGACGAACCTTTCCGACATTTATGGTGTGAAGCCAACCAGCGAACTTACGGAAAGCAAGGCAAGTCATTGACTGTTCTCCGCCTTTAGTGGGGATTGAATCGCCACAGATAATCTAGACACTTCCGAGCCGCTGATAATATTGTTTTTCGTATTCAGTTGGTGGCATATGA
>NZ_WLVC01000036.1:0-49707 GCF_016859735.1 Lelliottia sp. RWM.1
CGCTTACCGCTCATGGGCACCTCTCTTTAAGTCATCTTAAATGACTCTGAGGTGTCTGTTAAACCCGTGGCGATTCACAGTTTATTAGCCAAATATACTCGCTAGAGTCTTTCCCATACTGACCTTCGCTACTGGATACATGTTATCGGCTCATGGGGTTGTCTTGTGTTAATGGAGGGATGGAAAAACAGAGGGATTATAACTTTGGATGAGTACAGCAAACAATATACATAAAATCAGATGGTTAATGAAGTGTAGGTTAAAGTATTGTTTTTATAATGTGGTAGAAAATAATCTTTACAAATCAGCGTTAACACACCACTGCATCATCGGCGTATGGGCGTCAAAATTGTCGATTGTGGTCATGGAGTTATGATATCCATTTCATTGATAATATTGATCTTTGAGCGGCGTAGTGGCCGTAGGTTTCCTCTATTGTCGCATGAAAAAATGACGTAGCGCAGAAAAATGTCGATGCATTACACCGGGCCATCTTCCATAAGCTCAATGACCAACTTTCCCCGCTCGACACCCACTCTGACCTGCGAGTTAGTCGTAAATCCTGCTTTTTCAAGCCAGTCCCCTTTTAAGCTCAGGGCAGCATGTACGCTATAACGTGTCGGGATTTTGGTTTTACGATCTTCGTGACGTTTACGGTAATACCCGACTTTAAGATGACGAAAGGGTTTAGCAATGGTGATGTCTGGCATACAGGCTCCGGGAGTCGCGGGTAAATGTGGTTAATTTTCCTGTATAAAATACCAGTAAATCTGATGCGAAGCAGAGTTAAAACTGGAAGGTCTCTTCAGAAAACAAAATGCAAACGATGAAATCAGCCTGAAATACCTGACACAAAATAGTATTATAAATACATCTTATTATTCGGTACTGGTTATGTCTGGAAAACGTATCTCACGAGAAAAAGAGACGATCGCTAAAATGATTGCGCTGTATGAAACGCAGTGTCCTGAGGCCTCCAAAGAAGAAGGACATTATCAGGCGCTTAACGCGTATGCCGATAAACGCCTGGATAAATGTATTTTTGGTGAGGAAAAGCCCGCCTGCAAGCAGTGTCCTGTGCACTGCTACCAGCCTGCCAAACGTGAGGAGATGAAACAGGTTATGCGTTGGGCCGGACCACGCATGTTGTGGCGACATCCGATCCTCACGATTCGTCATCTGATTGACGACCGTCGTCCTGTTCCTGAACTGCCGGAAAAATACCGTCCCAAAAATCAGTAAGTCAGGGCTGACGAGCCAAAGAGGCACGTACAGGACGGCAGATTATCACCAACGCGATTGCGCTACAGAGCGGGAAAAATGCCAGCAGCAGCCACGGATAAATGGCGGCGTTTGAGGGCGTTAGCGCGTGATCAAGTTGACTGCCAAACACTAAATTCCCCGCCAGAACGGCACAACCACCCGCTGTGGAGAGTGCGCCATAGTGCGCGCCAAGGGTTGATTCCTGGGCAAACCACGGGATCAGATCCTTCGCTGCAGGCACGATCAGCATTTGTCCCAGCGTTAATAGTGAAACGAAGCAGGCCGATGGCAGCAATCGCATCCAGCCTTCTGCCGGTTCGGTTGCCGCAAAACAGGCCACGCTCAGAAAAGAGGCTGAGAGCAGCAAAAATCCAATCGGTATGATTCTGGCTGCGCCTGCCCGACGGGCAAAACGCGCCAGCGGAAGTTGAAAGGCAATGATCAACACCGATGCCAGCATAAATAACGGGCCAAGATCTTTCTCACTGCCGCCAGCTCGCTGGATCTCGACCGGCAACGCCAGATAAAGCTGGTTATAGCTCAGAAGCCACGAGCTATAGGCAATAATAAAGGCGACAAAGCGTGGCTGGCGAAATGTGGTCCACCAGGGGAGGATCGCCAGCGTCTGTTGGGTATTTTGCCTGGAAGGAAGGCAGAAAAACAGGACAACCAGCGCGATGATAAATACCCCCGCTCCAGCAAGAGCTACCTGGCGAAAGCCCAGCCCCGTGAGCAACGCTCCCGCGACAGGGCCGAGCACCGCACCAAGCTCACCGCACACCGCAAACAGAGCAAACCACTCTGCACGACTGCGTTTTCCCTGTGTTTCACTTTGGCTTCCTGCTTTTGCCAGCAGCGCTTCAATCGACGGTGAAAACAGCGCGCCACCGATTCCCGTGAGGCAGGCCCCCAGAATGATTGGCCCGAGTAACGTTCCAAAAGCCAGTAACAGATAACCTACAACCCGGATCACACAGCCACACAGGATAATGACCTTCGCGCCATATCTGTCAGACAACGCACCGCCGACGATAAACATCCCTTGTTGCGAAAAGGTACGTAACCCCAGTACCAGCCCAATCAGCCCGCCAGAAAGCAGCATATCGTCGCGCAGGAAGATAGCCAGAAAGGGGACGACGGCATAGAAACCAATGTTAAAAACAAACTGGCTGCCCAGTAACACGGGCGGCCAGAGTTGCGTCGCGGGGCGCAGGGAAAACAGAGACATGCAGGTTATCCGGCGTTAAACAAGGTAGTGGATGTGCTTATTACCATGATAGGGCGAGATCTCAATTTTGGTTTTCACCCGGAAAACATCCCAGAGAAGTTCCTCGGTTAAGATGTCCTGTGGTGTCCCTGTCGCCACAATTTGGCCTTTTTGCATCACAATCAACGCATCACAAAACATAGCGGCGTGATTGAGATCGTGGATGGCCACAATACTGGTCACCGGTAACTCACTGATCAGATGCATTAACTGCATTTGATGGTGAATGTCCAGGTGGTTGGTCGGCTCATCGAGCAGGATCTCCGTCGGCGTCTGTGCCAGTGCGCGCGCGATGTGTACACGCTGACGCTCCCCGCCCGAAAGGCTCAGCCAGCCTTGCTCGCTCTTTTCCAGCATGTCGACCCTGCGCAGGGCGGCAGTGACGGTTTCGTCATCCTGCGTACTCCAGTTTGAGAACGGCGAATGGTGTGGAATACGTCCCAGCTTTACCACATCGCGCACGCGCATATTGGCATCGGTCATGCCATGTTGTTCAACAAATGCCACCCGCCGGGCAAGCTGTTTTTTGGCTATCCGGGCGATGTTCTGCCCGTCCAGGGAAACACTGCCCGCATCCGGACGTCGCAACCCGGCAAGGACCCGCAGAAGTGACGATTTACCGCAGCCGTTAGGGCCAAGCAGCCCGACAGTTTGTCCACGGGAAACGCTCAATGAGACATTGTTGACGATGACTTTTTTACCCACCTTCCAGGTAATATTTTCAGCGGTGATACTCATCACTTATTCCTTGAACGGTAGATAATAATCGCAAAGAACGGCACTCCGACCAGCGCAGTCACGACCCCAACGGGGAGACTTTGTGGGGCGATCAACAAGCGTGACGCAATATCAGCCAGTACCATCAGAATCGCGCCGGCGAGGGCGCTGGCGATAAGCAAAGTTCGATGCAATGGCCCAAAGAAGAAACGCATAACGTGCGGGACAACTAACCCCACAAAGCCGATCGAACCCGCCATACTGACAATGGTGGCAGTAATCAATGCTGTGGTGGTGAACAGGGCCAGCCGAACCCAGGGAACGGCAATACCCAAAGACGCGGCAGCGTCATCACCAAACGTAAACGCATCCAGGGCTCTGGAGTAGTAAAGGCATACCGCAAGGCCAATCAGTACAACAACCAGCACCAGTTGAAACTCAGGCCATCGCACGCCACTGAAACTGCCGAGCAGCCAGAACATCACATCGCGCGCCTGTTGTGCGCTGGCGGATGTACTGATGGTATACGCGGTGATGGCATTAAAGAGTTGAGAGGCGGCAACCCCGGCCAGAATGGTACGTTCGTTTCCGCCACGCGCGCCGTTCGTCAGGAAGGCGACAAAAGCAAAAGCAGCAAATGCCCCGGCAAACGCGCCAGCGGAAAGTGATACGGCACCTGTCCCAATACCCAGTACCACGACTGACACGGCTCCCGTCGATGCCCCCGCAGAAATACCCAGTACATAAGGTTCAGCGAGCGCATTCTTCAACAGGCTTTGCAGTACCGCACCGCAGATGGCTAACCCTGCGCCGCAGCAGGCGGCAACCAGTGCGCGGCTCAGGCGGAAGTCCCAAATCACACTTTCATAGATGCGATTCAGGGGCTCGTTTGTGAGCCCGAGTTTGTTGCTTATGGCGTAGAACACGCTTTGCAGCGGGATAGAAAGCTCGCCAACGCTGACGCCCATTGCAATCACCAGGAATAACACCACCACGGACAGAACGCCCGACGCACCTAACAGAAATCGCTGTCGTACTGGTTGCGCCACTGCGGTCATTTATCTAATCCCAGTTTTCTGAGCTGTTCGCCAACCTGCTCAGCACCGTAAATCGTGCGGATCGTCGGGTTCATTGCCTGGCCGTCCATGACGACGATGTGCCCTTTTTTCACGGCGTCTAACTGGCTGACGGCAGGATCAGATTTAAGGAACTTAATTTTTTCTTGTGCGTTATCCAGTGCCCAACGATTACGATCAAGGCTTGAAACGACAATGACATCCGGGTTCGCGGCAATGATGCTCTCCCAGCCCACCGTTGGCCACTCGGTTTCTGAGGTGATGGCGTTATGTCCACCTAGCACGTTTGCAATAAAACCGGATGCGCTGTTCTTGCCGCCAACATAGGCGTCAGAAGAAGGGGAGGCACTGGAGAACCAGAATACAAAGGAGAGGTCTTTTTTGTTTTTTCCGAACGCCTGGCGCAGGTCTGCTTCGCGTTTTTTGAAATCAGCAATGACGGCCTAGCCGCGATCTTCGACGTTGAAGATTTTGGCAAAATCTTCAATCTCTTTATACAGGAACGTCATGTCCCACAATTTCTGGCGGCTACCGTACATATCGCCAATGTCTTTTTTGGTCGCACACATACCCGGGGACATATAGCTGTTCACGCCAACGGTGGCGAGATCTTCACGTTTGGCCACTTTACTTTCAGGGCCGAGCAGCAAAGGTAACTGCGCAGGAACAAAATCAGGGTTCTGGGCAAGAATGGATTCGAGCGTCGGGATTTCGACCGTCAGTGTTTTGATTTTTGCATTCTGTTCAGCCAGTTGTGGCAACACTTTGGTTGGCCAAAACGCACTGGCGGCCACGTTATCCTGCAAACCTAAAAGCAGCAGAATTTCGACGGTATTTTGCCCCAGTGCGACGACACGCTCAGGTGCTTTGGTGAACGTCTCTTTATATCCACAGTTTTCAATGGTGAGAGGATAAGTTGTGGCTAAAGCAGAACTGACGGATGCGAACACCATTCCTAATGCGCAGATGACCTTTTTCATAAAACGCTACCTTAATTATTAAAATTATTCTTGCTGACCCAGGAAGTGAATTTAATGCAAATGAAACTCATTATTGAGGCGGGATTTTATACAATGCAATATATTTTGTGTCAATGATTGATGATAAGGTTTTGTTTTATTTGTTTTATTTGTGGTTTGGACAATGCCGTGCAGAGCACGGCAGAGAGAAATTATGCGCGAGTGGCGATAAGAATGGCGGACGCTTTAATGAGGGCGATGATGCGTTTTCCGGCGGCTAACTGCATTTCTTTGCGGCTTTCGTTGGTCACGACGGCGACAATCTCAAAACCCGCATCGGTCTGAATGTGAACGGTCGCATTAACAGCCCCTTCGGTTACGCTGGCGATAGCACCTGCGAACTGGTTACGGGCGGAAAACTTCAGGCCACAGTCTTCCGTTGCCAGCGTAACCCACGGGGCTTTGATCAGCGCAATGGCCTCTTTTCCCGGGACTAAACCCAGAGCTTCTTTGCTGCTGGTGGTCACAATGGCGACCAGTTTCGCGCCACCTTGCAGGGTTAATTCAACTTCGTCGTTGACTGCACCGTGTGATGTTGCGCTCACGATACCCGTTAGCTGATTACGTGCTGAAACAGACATGTTACCTCCTGTAGAACAGATGAATGTTGGCGTACACCAGAGTTTATACCACAGCCGCAGTGGGCATTATGCGTTAAACCAGACTCTCTTTATCAATCCCCAGACGTTTCATGCGGGAGAGCAGAGTGGTGCGTTTTAGCCCCAGTCTCTGCGCGGCCCCTTTCGGTCCGGCAACGACGCCATTGGTCTCTTTAAGGACGCGCATAATCAACTGGTATTCCTCTTCGCCGTCCTGAGCCACTTCGGTGGCCATCATTGGCTCTTCAGACAGGGAGACTTCGGGGAGCGAGAGTTGCAACACGTTTCCGCGCGTCAGCAATACCGCCCGTTCAATCACGTTTTCCAGTTCGCGCACATTGCCTGGCCACTCCATTAACGACAGTGTCCGTAGCGTTTCGGCTGGAATACTGTCGATGTTGCGTCCCATTCGGCGTGCAATTTTCGCCGTAAAGGCTTTGACCAGCAGCGGGATGTCTTCCGGGCGTTCACGCAGTGGCGGCAGGTAAATAGGGAAAACGTTCAGGCGATAATAGAGATCGCTGCGGAACTCACGGTCGGCGACCATTTTTTTCAGATCACGGTTGGTGGCGGCAATTAACCGTACATCGGTCTGAATCAGCTTGTTACTGCCCAGGCGTTCGAACTCTTGCTCCTGCAACACACGCAGGAGCTTAGGTTGCAGCTCCAGCGGCATATCACCGACTTCATCCAGGAACAGCGAGCTTTTATCTGCCAGTTCAAAGCGGCCCAGTCTTTGGCTACTCGCACCGGTAAATGCGCCGCGCTCATGGCCGAAGAGATCGCTTTCCAGCAAGCCTGCGGGCATTGCCGCGCAGTTCATTTTCACCATGCGGCGGCTGTTGCGGTTACTCAGATTATGGATCGCGCGGGCAATCAGCTCTTTGCCCGTTCCCGTTTCTCCCAGGATCAGTACCGTACTGTCACTTTGCGCCACCATCTCAACCTGCTTAAGCACGCTGTACATTGCGTCGCTGCGACCAATGATTTCGCCAAACTCGCTATCAACATTGTTAAGCTGTTCCGTCAGGGCCAGGTTTTCATCCACCAGCCTCTCCTTCAGGCGGTGGATCTCCTGGTAGGCCAGCGCGTTATCGAGTGCAATAGAGATGCGTTCGGCAATCTGGCGTAACAATTTCAGGTTGGCTGTGGTGAATACGGCTTCATCACACTGGGCCAGCTTCAGCACGCCGAGCATGGTATTACCGGACATCAGCGGCAGCAGACACAGCGTCTGGATCTTATTTCCCCAGGTGTTAAACAGCATCCGCTCATAGGGGGCTAACACATCACGCTCATTAAGATTAAGCAGCAATATCTCTTTGCTTTTAAATACCCGCTCAGAAAGCGTGCCGGCTTCGTCAACCTCGCTCTGCTCGTGCGCGGGGTTCGCTTCGTCGAGGTAGTGCGTGGAGTAGATATTCAGCTTACCTTTTCGGTGACCCCTGAGGGCAATGCTGATGGCATCAATTTTAAAATAGTGGTGGATCTCTTTGGAGACTTCGCTGACCAGTTCATCCATATCAAGCCGCGAAAGTACGGCATTGGTGATCGCCACCAGAATGCGGAAGTTATCCCGTTCGCGGCTCAACAGATCGTAATCGACGTTATTGGTCACGCGGCTTTGGATTTGTTCTGCCACCACGCCGACGATTTGCGTAAAGGTATGCAGACGTTCGTACTCGGCCTCACTCCAGGGCTGGTTAGCGTTGCGGATAAATTCGCAGCCACCAAAAATACGTCCCTCTGCCGCCAGCGGTAGTAGGCAATAGTGACCGAAGGGTTGATACAACGCGCTCTCTGCCAGCAGAGGCCAGGTTTGCCGGAATTCGTCGAAGTTGCAATGCAGGGCCTCCGGGCGCGAGAGAATGCGACGCACCGGGCCATGAGCCAGAATAGTTTCGTCTTCATACTCAAAAGCTTTACCGTTTTCACGCGTCGAAAAGTAGCTCGCGCGATGGCTTCCGCTATGCCAGAGCACAATGGCAGCGCTATCGGCCAGCGCAGATTGCCTGACCAGCCGCGTCAGGGCGTCGCTCAGCGAGCCCAGATCGGGCTGCTGTAAAAGAGTGCGCGTGATATCAAACAGACCCTGCTGTCCAAGATCGCTCGTGGGTGTATACGACATAGTGCATTCCAATAGAAACTGGCAAAAAAGAGAGAAAAAAGTGTGCTGACCGCTTTTGGCGCGGTTCTAGCAAATTCGGGGTAACGGTTCTGCGTGTGGGAGATCCAGCGTGCGTTTTACGCCGTACAGTCCGGTCAGGCGCACCCCTTTGCGCTCAACCACCTCACCGATTATGGCGGCCTCTTTCCCTAAAGGATGAGCCCGTAATTGTTCCAGTACGGCTTCTGCTGCATGGCGTTCCACACCGATGACCAGTTTGCCTTCGTTAGCAAAGTTTAGCGGATCGAGTCCAAGTAGCTCGCATAATCCACGAACGGCAGGTTTGACGGGCAATCCGCGTTCGGTCAGTTCGATACCGTATCCGCAACTGGCCGCAAACTCATGCACCACGGCATTCACACCGCCGCGTGTGGCATCGCGCAGGGCTTTTACGCCAGGAAGAGTACGCAAGGTCTGGATAAGCGGCGTCAGTACCGCACAGTCGCTGCGCAATTCACCGTCAAGCCCAAGCCCTTCACGCAGGTTCAGTATCGTCGCGCCATGACAACCCAGCGTTCCGCTGACCAGTAACACATCGCCAGCCGAGAGTTGCTGAGCGCCCCAGTGAATATCTGTGGGGATCGCCCCCATCCCGGCAGTGTTGATAAACAGTTTATCCGCCGCACCACGCTGTACCACCTTGGTATCCCCGGTCACAATAGCGATCCCCGCGTCACGGGCGGTGCGCGCCATGCTGGTGACAACCGTGGTAAGTGTCTCCATCGGCAGTCCCTCTTCCAGGATAAAACCGCAGGAGAGATAGCGGGGAATCGCGCCGCTGACGGCCACATCGTTTGCTGTACCGCAGATCGCCAGCTTGCCGATATCACCGCCAGGGAAAAACAGCGGATCAATGACATAACTGTCAGTAGAAAAGGCCAGTCTGTCGCCCTGGGCGGTGAGGGAGGCGAGGTCAATTCGCGCCTGATCTTCCTGCTCCGCCAGCCAGGGGTTATTAAAGGCCTCCATAAACAGCTGATTAATCAACTGCTGCATGGCCTGACCGCCACTGCCGTGCGCCATTTCCACCGTGGTCATACTTCACACTCCTGATTACGATACTGATACCACGCCGCGCATGCGCCTTCTGAAGAGACCATCAGCGCACCAAATGCGGTTTGCGGGTTACAGGTGTTGCCAAATAACGGGCATTGATGTGGCTTGCATTTACCGGTTAACACTTCGCCACAGCGGGCGCGAGGATCGTCGCAAACCTGCTGAGGCTGCGGGCGGAAATGTGCTTCGGCGTCGAACGAGCGATACGCAGGCGTCAGGTGCACTCCTGATTCGGCAATCAGCCCCAGGCCGCGCCATTCGCTGTCGCCTTTAACGGCAAAGACGTCGGCAATGGCCTGTTGCGCGAGTCGATTTCCGGCATCGGGAACAACACGGCGGTACTGATTTTCCACCGTACTCTGGGCTGCTATTTTCTGCTCAACCAGCATGGTTACGCCTTGCAGTAGATCAAGAGGTTCGAAACCAGCAACGACTAATGGGCGATTGTAGTCTTTGGCGATAAAACCGTAGGCCTCTGTACCGATGACCATACTGACATGGCCGGGGGCCAGGAACGCGTCAATGCCATTGCCCGGTTCTTCCAGCAGGCTGCGCAGTGTTGGAATGAGCGTAATGTGCTGGCAAAAAAAGAAAAAGTTTTCAATGTTACGGGCTTTCGCCTGTTGCAGCGTAATGGCTGTTGCGGGCATGGTGGTTTCAAAACCCAGGCCGAAAAACACCACTTTTCGGGCAGGATTTTCCACCGCCAGCCTGAGCGCATCCACGGGAGAATAGACAATACGGACATCAGCTCCGCGCGCTCTGGCCTGGAGCAGGGATCCCTTTTTTCCCGGGACGCGCATCGCATCGCCAAAGGTGCAGAAAATCACATCAGGCTGGCTGGCGATCTCCAGACAACTGTCGATACGCCCCATGGGCAGGACGCACACCGGGCAGCCAGGCCCGTGGATAAACTCAATGTTTTCCGGTAGCAACTGGTCAAGGCCAAATTTGAAGATCGCATGGGTATGTCCGCCGCACACTTCCATAATGCGCAGAGGTTTTTCGGCAGTGTAATTCAGCCGTGTGGCCCGTATTTTCAAATGCTCTATGAGCTGCATCACCTGTTCAGGTGCGCGATATTCGTCGACGTAGCGCATGGCTTACTGCTCCTCACCATAGAGAAGTGCGCCGACATCAGGCTCAACGTCGAACATATTTTGCAGAGCATCCAGCGTGTCGCGCGCTTCCGCCTCGTTTATCACACTCATCGCAAAACCGACATGCACCAGCACCCACTGGCCGATGCGTGGTGTGCCTGTCTCATCGTCGCTGCCCACCAGCGTCAGGTCGACATCACGTAGCACACCGCAAACGTCCACTTTGGCCTGAACACCGTCGATAGAATGTATTTGCCCTGGAACGCCTATGCACATCGTTCGTTCTCCAGCCAGTTCAGCCAGTTGTCCATCCCGTCACCCTGTGTGGCGGAGACCAGCAGGATCTCAATATCAGGATTCACTTCGCGGGCGTAAGCCAGGCATTTTTCGACATCGAAATTCAGATAAGGCAGAAGGTCGGTTTTATTCAGCAGCATCAGCGATGCGGCGGCGAACATATGCGGGTATTTCAGCGGCTTATCTTCTCCTTCAGTCACGGACAGCACCGCTACCTTGTGGCGCTCGCCGAGATCAAAGCTGGCCGGACACACCAGGTTCCCCACGTTCTCAATAAACAGAATGCCGTTATCTGCCAGCGGCAGACGCGGGGCGGCGTCGGCAATCATCTGTGCATCCAGGTGGCAGCCTTTCCCGGTATTGACCTGAATGGCAGGTGTACCTGTCTCGCGAATACGCGCAGCGTCATTTACCGTCTGCTGATCGCCTTCAATCACCGCGCAGGAAACACGCTCGTTCAGGCGTTTGAGTGTTTCGGTTAACAGGGTGGTTTTACCGGAACCCGGGCTGGAGACCAGGTTAAGCACCAGGTGTTTGCGGGTGGCAAAACGGGCGCGGTTACGGGCCGCCAACTGGTTATTCTTGTCAAGTACGTTGATTTCAACTTCCAGCATTTTACGCTGGCTGATGCCCGGCGCGTGTGTGCCTGCTTCGCCGTGACCGTAGTGAAGATCGCCGGCATCGGATTGCTTAGGTGTGAAGGTGATGCCCGTCAATGCCCCGGAGTGGCGGGGGGCGGGAGAAAATGGCGCGGAGCGAAACGCGGAATGAGGACGATGTTCATCCCCTTCAATATAGAGGTTGCCTTCGGCGCAACCACAGGTGCTACACATAATTTACTCCTGATCGATTTCGAGGCGTTGGATCTGCAACCCGTCATCCGCCACGATGCGAAGCCCGGTGCTCTGGCACTGTGGGCAGCGTTGTACCTTCGACGACAGCAGCGTGACGTATTGCTGGCATTGCTCGCACCAGCACTCCGCCTGCTGTTCTTCAATATGAAGCTGGCAGCCCTCCGCCAGCGTGTCGCGACACACCAGTTCAAAGCAGAAGGTCAGGGCACTGGTTTCGACGCAGGAAAATGCCCCGACTTTCAGCCAGACGCCGGTAACACGTTTTGCGTTATGCAGGGTTGCCTGCTGTTCGATTAATTCCAAAGCCCGTTGGCAGAGGGTGAGTTCGTGCATGACGCCTCCTCAATGAATTGCCCCGTTAATGCAATAACAGTGCCATCTTGATTTTTGTTAAGGCGTGACGGTGTCGGCGCTGTCGAAATGACACGTCGACACCGCTGTTTTGACAGACTGGATTTGGTTAAAATTATTTAAAATCAATATATTAAAAATTGGCATGGAATCTGCTTAATAGCCGCAATCTCCATTAATCGGACACCTTGTATGACCATTTGGGAAATTAGCGAGAAAGCGGATTACATCGCGCAGCGCCATCAGCAGTTACAGGAGCAATGGCATCTCTATTGCAACTCTCTGGTACAGGGGATCACCCTGTCGAAAGCCCGTCTTCACCATGCCATGAGCTGTGCCGCACAAGGTGATATGCGCTTTGTGTTGTTCGGGCATTTTACGGTTTATGTCACGCTGGCTGACACCTTTAACAGCCACACCATTGAGTATTACGTCGAGACAAAAGAGGGTGAAAAACAACGTATTGCCCAGGCGCAGTTGATGGCCGATGGCATGGTGGATGGTCACGTCAGCAACCGCGATCGTCAGCAGGTTCTGGAACATTATCTGGAGAAAATCGCGCCAGTTTACGAGGGGCTTTATACCGCGGTGGAGCACGATTTACCGGTAAACCTGAAACAGCTGATTGCTGGAAATATTTCAGCCAACGTTGCCTGATTTGTTCCGAGTGTCGAGAAGTGTCGATAAGACAGATTTTCGTCAAAAATGACCATCACCAGAGGATTACCCGGTGAACCGTTTTGTAATTGCTGACTCGACGGTCTGTATTGGCTGTCACACCTGTGAGGCGGCGTGTTCGGAAACACACCGTCAGCACGGGTTACAGTCAATGCCGCGTCTGCGCGTCATGCGTAATGAAAAAGAGTCTGCCCCGCAGCTCTGCCACCATTGTGAGGATGCCCCGTGTGCGGGTGTTTGCCCTGTTAATGCGATCACTCGCGTAGAGGGTGCTGTACAGCTGAACGAAAGCCTGTGCGTAAGCTGCAAACTGTGCGGCATTGCCTGTCCGTTTGGGGCCATTGAGTTTTCCGGCAGCCGTCCGCTGCACATTCCGGCGAACGCCAACTCCCCGAAAGCGCCGCCAGCCCCTCCCGCTCCGGCTCGTGTGAGCACATTGCTGGACTGGGTTCCCGGCGTGCGTGCCATCGCAGTGAAATGCGATCTCTGCAGCTTCGATGAGCAAGGCCCGGCCTGTGTGCGTACCTGCCCGACCAAAGCACTAATTCTGGTCAATATTCGCGATATTGCGCGAACCAGCAAACGTAAACGCGAGCTCACGATCAATTCCGATTTTGGCGATCTTTCGCTGTTTCAGTCTCAGAACGAGGGGGCGAAATGAACGCAACGACCTTGATGAGTAGCGCGGTGATGGTCTTTGCTGCGACGGCTGTTTTGGCGCTGGTCTTCTCCTTCTGTAAAACCCTGAGCGGCTGGATAGCAGGGATTGGTGGCGCACTCGCCGGTGCGATGACCACGGCGACGGGAGCGATTGTGTTGATGGGGGGGCAATCTACCGGGGCGAGTTTGCCGTTGATCCGTCATGCGATTCAGCTCTCACCGCTGAATGCCATCTGGCTGGTGACCTTCGGCCTGTGCGGCTTTTTTATCAGCCTGTTTAATATTGACTGGCATCGTCACCCGCAAATCAAACCGAACGGCCTGCTGGTGAATTTGCTGATGGCGACCGCGATTTGCGCCGTCACCGCCAGTAACCTGGGCGCGCTGGTCGTGATGGCGGAGATCATGGCCCTTTGCGGCGTGTTCCTCACCGGATGTAGTGTATCCGGCAAGCTGTGGTTTGCACTTGGACGACTCGGCACGCTGCTGCTTGCGCTGGCGTGCTGGCTGGTGTGGCAACGCTATGACACGCTTGAATTTACGCTGCTGCATGAACGCACGCAGGTGCTGCCATTGGGCGCAGATATCTGGCTGTTGGGAGTCATCGGTTTTGGCCTGCTGGCGGGGATCATCCCGCTCCATGGCTGGGTTCCTCAGGCACATGCCAATGCCTCAGCCCCGGCCGCCGCACTGTTTTCGACCGTAGTGATGAAGGTTGGGTTATTCGGCATCCTGACGTTTTCACTGGTGGGGGGGCAGCCTCCGTTGTGGTGGGGTATTGTGCTGATGCTGGCGGGAATGGTCACGGCATTTGTCGGCGGGTTGTACGCGCTAATGGAACACAATATCCAGCGTCTGCTGGCGTACCACACGCTGGAAAACATCGGCATTATTCTTCTCGGTCTCGGGGCGGGTGTGACGGGGCTGGCACTGAATCATCCGGCGCTGATTGCAGCCGGGTTTATTGGCGGTCTGTATCACCTCATTAACCACAGCCTGTTTAAAAGCACCCTGTTCCTGGGCGCGGGCAGCGTCTGGTTCCGTACCGGTCATCGCGATATTGAAAAGCTGGGCGGTATTGGCAAAAAAATGCCGGTGATCGCCTTATGTATGCTGGTCGGGCTGATGGCGATGGCGGCGTTGCCACCGCTGAATGGCTTTGCCGGTGAGTGGGTGATTTACCAGTCCTTCTTTGCGCTCGGCCAAAGTGACGTGTTTATCGCGCGTCTGTTGGGGCCGCTGCTGGCTGTTGGCCTGGCGATCACAGGCGCACTGGCGGTGATGTGCATGGCGAAAGTCTATGGTGTGACGTTCCTTGGCGCACCACGCACCCGTGAAGCGGAAAATGCCTGCTGCGCACCGTTGCTAATGGCAGCCAGTGTGGTGGCTCTGGCGTTGTGCTGCATTATTGGCGGCGTGGCGGCGCCATGGCTTATCCCGCTGCTTGGCAAGGCGGTTCCGCTGCCGCTCACGACCGCACACACCACGGTTTCCCAGCCGATGATTGCCCTGTTGCTGATTGCTGCCCCGTTGCTGCCGTTTGTGCTGATGCTCTTTTTCCGCCGCGACCGGTTGCCTGCGCGTTCGCGCGGTGCGGCCTGGGCCTGTGGTTACGAACATGAGCAATCCATGGTGATCACTGCCCATGGTTTTGCCATGCCGGTTAAAGAGAACTTTGCCGCTGTGTTGAAGCTGCGTCACTGGCTTAATCCGGTGGGGTGGATCCCGGGCTGGCAAAGTGCCGCTGTACCTGCGTTGTTCCGCCGTCTGGCCGTGATTGAGCTGGCAGTACTGGTGGTGATTGTGATTTCACGAGGAGCCTGACATGAGTCTGTTACTGGCATTACTTCAGGCGCTGGTGTTATTCGCCGTTGCGCCATTGCTATCGGGAGTGAGCCGTGTGGCGCGCGCCAGGATGCATAACCGTCGCGGGCCTGGTGTGCTGCAGGAGTATCGCGATCTCTTCAAATTGCTGACTCGTCAGAGCGTCGCACCGGATGCGGCAGGCTGGGTCTTCCGCCTGACCCCTTTTGTGATGGTTGGCGTGATGTTAACCATCGCGACGGCGTTACCGGTGGTGACGGTAGGGTCTCCGTTGCCTGTGCTTGGCGATCTGATCACGCTGATCTACCTCTTCGCTATCGCCCGTTTCTTCTTTGCTATTGCCGGGCTGGACACCGGAAGCCCGTTTACCGGGCTCGGAGCCAGTCGTGAGGCAATGTTGGGCGTTCTGGTTGAGCCAATCCTGCTGTTGGGGCTGTGGGTTGCCGCGCAGGTTGCGGGCTCTACGCACATCAGTTTTATCACTCACACCGTTTATCACTGGCCTGTCGCCCGTTCCATTCCGCTGATTCTGGCTCTGTGTGCCTGCGCCTTCGCCACCTTTATTGAGATGGGAAAACTACCGTTCGACCTCGCTGAAGCAGAGCAGGAGTTGCAGGAAGGACCGCTCACCGAATACAGCGGCTACGGTTTTGCCGTGCTGAAGTGGGGTATTAGCCTTAAACAACTGGTGGTGCTGCAAATGTTTGTTGGCGTTTTCTTCCCGTGGGGACAGATGACGCATTTCTCCGTTAGTGGTCTGGTGCTGGCCGTGGTGGTTGCGGCGCTCAAGCTGCTGATCGGCGTGCTGGTGATTGCGCTGTTTGAAAACAGCATGGCGCGCCTGCGTTTTGTGGCCACCTCACGGGTTACCTGGGCTGGTTTTGGATTTGCATTTTTAGCGTTCGTCTCCTTGCTGGTGGCGTGATTTAAGAGAGTATTTATGTCTGAAGAAAAAAAAGGTCAGCAGTATCTCGCCGCACTCCACCAGGCCTTTCCCGGCGTGGTGCTGGATGAAAGCTGGCAGACTAAAGACCAGATAACCCTCACTGTGAAAGTGAACTACCTGCCGGAAGTGGTAGAGTTTCTCTATTACCAGCAGGGTGGCTGGCTGTCCGTTCTGTTTGGTAACGACGAGCGTCAGCTTTGCGGCAATTACGCGGTGTACTACGTCATGTCGATGGAGCAGGGCGAGAAGTGCTGGGTAACGGTACGCGTAGAAGTGGACCCGAACAAGCCGGAATATCCGTCAGTCACGCCACGTGTTCCTGCCGCTGTCTGGGGGGAACGTGAAGTCCGCGATATGTACGGCCTGGTTCCGGTTGGCCTGCCGGATGAACGTCGCCTGGTGTTGCCGGATGACTGGCCGGACGAACTTTATCCGCTGCGTAAAGACAGTATGGATTACCGTCAACGTCCTGCGCCCACCACGGACAACGAAACCTACGAGTTCATCAATGAGCTGGGCAGCAAAAAGAACAACGTTGTGCCGATTGGCCCGCTGCATGTGACCTCTGATGAGCCTGGGCATTTTCGCCTGTTTGTCGATGGTGAAAACATCATCGACGCCGACTACCGTCTTTTCTATGTCCACCGGGGTATGGAAAAACTGGCGGAAACCCGTATGGGTTACAACGAAGTGACCTTCCTCTCCGACCGCGTATGCGGCATTTGTGGTTTTGCCCACAGCACCGCCTACACCACGTCGGTGGAAAACGGGATGGGGATTGTCGTACCGGAACGCGCACAGATGATCCGCGCGATTCTGCTGGAAGTGGAGCGTCTGCATTCTCATCTGCTGAATCTGGGGCTGGCCTGTCACTTTGTCGGTTTTGATTCCGGGTTTATGCAGTTCTTCCGCGTGCGCGAAGCGTCCATGAAAATGGCGGAGATCCTGACCGGGGCGCGTAAAACCTACGGGCTGAACCTGATCGGCGGGATTCGCCGCGATCTGCTGAAAGACGACATGATCCAGACTCGCCTGCTGGCACAACAGATGCGCCGTGACGTGCAGGATTTGGTGGATATGCTGCTGAGCACGCCAAACATTGAACAACGTACCGTCGGTATTGGCCGTCTTGATCCGGAAATCGCCCGTGACTTCAGTAACGTTGGTCCCATGGTGCGTGCCAGCGGCCATGCGCGTGATACCCGTGCGGATCACCCGTTTGTCGGTTACGGCCTGCTGCCGATGACGGTGCATAGTGAGCAGGGTTGCGATGTTATCTCTCGTCTGAAAGTGCGTATTAACGAAGTTTTCACCGCGCTCAATATGATCGACTTCGGGCTGGATAATCTGCCTGGTGGCCCGCTGATGGTGGAAGGCTTTACCTATATTCCTGGCCGCTTTGCCCTCGGTGTTTCCGAAGCGCCACGCGGAGACGACATTCACTGGAGCATGACTGGTGACAACCAGAAGCTGTATCGCTGGCGTTGTCGTGCGGCAACATACGCCAACTGGCCGACGCTGCGCTATATGCTGCGTGGCAACACGGTTTCAGATGCGCCACTGATTATCGGCAGCCTTGATCCTTGCTACTCCTGCACCGACCGTATGACGGTGGTGGATGTAAGGAAGAAAAAAAGCCAGGTCGTGCCATATAAAGAGCTTGAACGCTACAGCATCGAGCGTAAGAACTCGCCGCTGAAATAGGGATTTGTCATGTTTACCTTTATCAAAAAAGTGATCAAAACCGGCGCAGTAACCAGCAGTTACCCGCTGGAACCGATGCCGGTCGATAAAAACTTTCGCGGCAAACCTGAACACAACCCGCAGCAGTGTATCGGCTGCGCGGCCTGCGTTAATGCTTGTCCGTCGAATGCCCTGACGGTCGAAACGGATCTTGCCACACAGGAGTTGGCCTGGCAGTTCAATCTGGGGCGCTGCATCTTTTGCGGTCGCTGCGAAGAGGTGTGCCCAACGGCGGCGATTAAATTGTCGCAAGCGTACGAACTGGCGGTCTGGAAAAAAGAGGATTTCCTGCAGCAGTCGCGATTTGCGCTGTGTCATTGCCGTGAGTGCCATAGACCGTTTGCCGTCCAAAAAGAGATCGACTACGCCATTGCGTTGCTGAAACACAACGGGGATATCCGGGCGGAACATCACCGGGAGAGTTTTGAAACCTGTCCGGAATGTAAGCGACAGAAATGCCTGTTGCCATCCGATCGTATTGATTTAACCCGCCATATGAGAGAGGCCAGCTAATGGATAACTTACTGGGCCCACGCGACGACAGAGGGATCCCTGTTCCGATGACGGTGGATGAGTCCATCGCCAGCATGAAAGCGTCGCTGCTGAAAAAAATCAAACGTTCTGCCTACGTCTACCGGGTGGACTGCGGTGGTTGCAACGGCTGCGAGATTGAGATTTTCGCAACACTGTCGCCGCTGTTTGATGCCGAACGCTTTGGTATCAAAGTTGTACCGTCACCGCGTCATGCTGACATTTTGTTGTTTACTGGCGCAGTAACCCGTGCCATGCGTTCGCCTGCGCTACGTGCGTGGCAGTCTGCGCCCGATCCAAAAATCTGTATCTCTTACGGGGCGTGCGGCAACAGCGGCGGTATCTTCCACGACCTCTACTGCGTATGGGGCGGGACGGACAAAATTGTGCCAGTGGATGTGTATATTCCGGGTTGCCCGCCAACACCTGCGGCCACGCTGTACGGTTTTGCGATGGCGCTCGGCCTGCTGGAGCAAAAAATCCACGCCCGCGAACCGGGTGAGATCGACAATCAGCCCGCAACCATTCTTCATCCGGACATGGTGCAACCGCTGCGCGTGAAGGTCGATCGCATGGCGCGCAAACTGGCAGGCTACCGCTATGGTCGCCAGATTGCGGATGATTATCTGCGTTTGCTGGGCCAGGGAGACCACCAGGTTGCCCGCTGGCTGGAAGCGGAAAACGATCCGCGGCTGAATGAGATTGTGGCAAACCTGAATCAGGTGGTGGATGAGGCGCGTATCCGATGAGTGAAAAGGTGGTGTTCAGTCAGCTGAGCCGTAAGTTTATTGATGAGAACGATGCCACGCCGGATGCGGCGCAGCAGGTGGTCTATTACAGCCTGGCGATTGGCCATCACCTGGGGGTGATCGACTGCCTTGAAGCGGCGCTAAGTTGTCCGTGGCCGGAGTATCTGGCGTGGATCGCCACACTGGAAGAGGGCAGTACCGCGCGGCGCAAAATGGAGGGCGTACCGAAGTACGGCGAGATCGTTATCGACGCCAACCATATTGCGATGCTGGCGAATGCCTTTGATGCAGCACTCAGCCAGCAAACCCCCGAGCAGCAGGCCTGGAGTAAAATTGTCCTCAGTATGCTGCACGATATTCATCAGGAGAGCGCCATCTATCTGATGGTGAGGAGATTACGTGACTGACGTTTTATTGTGTGTCGGCAACAGCATGATGGGTGATGATGGCGCAGGTCCACTGCTGGCGGAGATGTGCGCCGCTAATCCCCTGGGGAACTGGGTAGTGATTGACGGCGGCAGCGCACCGGAAAACGATGTGGTCGCCATTCGTGAACTGCACCCGGACAGATTGCTGATTGTTGATGCCACCGATATGGGGCTAAACCCCGGCGAGATCCGCCTGATTGACCCTGATGACATCGCGGAAATGTTCATGATGACCACCCACAACATGCCGCTGAACTACCTGGTCGATCAGATTAAGGATGACGTGGGGGAGGTGCTGTTTCTGGGCATTCAGCCGGATATCGTTGGGTTTTACTACCCGATGACGCCCCCGATCAAAGAGGCGGTGGAAGTGGTTTATTCCCGGCTTGGTTCGTGGGTGGGGAAGGGGGGATTTGACCCTCTCACTCCGGCCTGAAAACCGCACCGGGCAATCCCCTCTTCCCTTCGGGATGAGGGGAAACCGCATGTTACGCCAGATCCGCCCCGTTACTCGCAATCACTTTCTTATACCACCAGAACGATTTCTTGCGCTTACGATCCAGCGTCCCGTTGCCTGCATCGTCGCGATCGACATAAATAAACCCGTAACGCTTGCTCATTTCACCCGTGGAGGCAGCCACCAGGTCGATACAGCCCCATGTGGTGTAACCGATAAGCGGAATACCGTCTTCGATGGCGTCGCCCATTGCGCGGATATGTTCGCGCAGGTAGCTGATACGATAGTCATCGTTAATCTCGCCGTTGGCATCAATGTCATCTTTCGCACCGAGGCCATTTTCCACCAGGAACAGGGGTTTCTGGTAGCGGTCGTACATCATGTTCATGGTGATACGCAGACCCAGCGGGTCAATACCCCAGCCCCATTCACTGACTTCGATATGCGGATTGCGCAGGGACTTCACGATATTCGCCGCATTGGTATTGTTTGCATTCATATCCGCAGACGCACAGCGCGAGGCGTAATAGCTGAATGAGACAAAATCGACCGTGTGTTTCAGCAGGTCGTCATCGCCCGGATCCTTAACAATCACCACCCCTTTTTCGCGGAACACGCGCGCCGAGTAGGCCGGGTAGCTGCCGCGCGCCTGCACGTCGATAAAGAACAGGTTTTCACGGTCTTTTTCCAGCGCCATCCATACGTCTTCTGGTTTGCAGGAGTACGGGTAGAAGTTACCGCCCGCCAACATACAGCCGACCTGGTTTTCCGGGTTGATCTCGTGGGCGATTTTGGTTGCCAGCGCACTTGCTACCAGCTCGTGGTGCGCGGCCTGGTATTTCACCTGATCTTCGTTTTCACCCGCTTCAAACACCAGACCCGCGCCGGAGAAAGGACTGTGCAACATGATGTTGATTTCATTGAAGGTCAGCCAGTATTTCACCAGACCGTCAAATTCTTCAAAGCAGGTACGCGCATAACGGGCGAAGAAATCGACCATTTTACGGTTGCGCCAGGAGCCATACTCCGTGACCAGATGCATAGGCACATCGAAGTGGCAGAGTGTGACCAGTGGCTCAATGTTGTATTTTCTGCACTCTTCAAACACGGCGCGGTAAAAGGCGATACCTTCCTGGTTTGGCTGCGGTTCGTCGCCGTTTGGGTAGAGGCGGCTCCAGGCAATCGAGGTGCGGAATACGGTGAAACCCATCTCCGCCATCAGCGCGATGTCTTCTTTATAGCGATGGTAAAAATCAATCGCCTCGTGGCTTGGATAAAACTCGTCATCACGCAGCGAAAAACGTTTTTCCTTCCCGACTTTTACCGCCAGACGGTTTGCGCCGTGGGGGATCATGTCGACTGTGGTGAGTCCTTTTTCGCCTTCACGGTAAGCCCCTTCACTCTGGTTGGCGGCCAGTGCACCACCCCATAAAAATCCTTGTGGAAAAACAGACATTTTTACCTCGCTATAGAATTATGCTCGTGCTGCTTGTGCCTGAACCGGCGCAGTGTGCAGGGCGCGGGCTTTTTCCGCGTCATCCTCAACCGGGATATCTTCAAAGCCGAGAATCAACGTCAGGACAAACGATAACACCACTGCCAGCGCCATCACGCCAAATACCCAGACGATGGACATTGGATTGGCCGGGTCGAAGAACTGTACGCTGGTAAACAACCCTGGTGCGGCCATCGAATGGCTGGCGAGCCCGGCAATCCCGGCAACTGCGCCGCAGATAAAGCCGCTGATAAGACTCGCAATCAGCGGACGCTTCAGACGAACCGCCACGCCGTACAAAGCAGGTTCGGAGATCCCCGCCATGATGGCAGAGGCTGCCGCCGCCAGCGCGGTTTGACGCAATTCCGGGTTTTTCGTTTTCCAGGCGACCGCCAGCGATGAACCGCCGAGTGACAGGTTAGCGCCAATTTCCGATGGCATTACCATGCCTTCTTTGCCTGTTTCGGCAATGGTCTGAATGATGGTTGGGGTAAATACGCGGTGCATCCCGGTCATCACCAGCAGTGGCCAGAGTGCGCCCATGATGGCAACGGACAGCCAGCCCAGATAACCATGAATGGTGTAAACCAGCGCGGAGATCGCGCTTCCGATCCAGATCCCGAGCGGGCCAATCAGTACGATGGCGAGCGGCGCGGCAATCAGCACAATCAGCATCGGTTTGAGGAAGTTTTTGGTCACGGCCGGGGTAATTTTATCTACCCAGCGTTCGATGTAGGACAGACACCAGGTCATCACCAGCGCCGGGATCACGGTGTAAGTGTATTTCACCGCAGTGACCGGAATAAAGGCGAACTCGACGTGTTCACCTTGTGCAGCTTTTGCCATCAGCTCAATGAAACTGGGGTGAACCAGTACGCCTGCAATAGCAATCGCCAGTGACATGTTGGTTTTGAATTTCACGGCAGCAGAGGCGGCGACCATCAGTGGCAGGAAGAAAAATGCGCCGTCCCCAATCACCGTCAGTATGGTCAGTGTTGGCGCACCTTTGGTCAACACGCCGGTCATTTCCAGGATCATCGCCAGCAGTTTGACCATCGACCCACCGATAATCGCCGGGATCAGTGGTGACATGGTTCCGATCAGCGCATCCAGGATCCCCGCACCAATGCGGCGGAAAGTCAGCTTTTGCGGGCCTTCGGGAAGGGCTGGCTGCATCTCTGTCGGCAGCAGATTCACGACTTCGCGGTAGGCCTGAGAAACGGTATTGCCAATGATTACCTGACACTGGTTATCGTTACGTACCACGCCGAGTACGCCGCTGATGCTTTTGAGCTGTGCGCTGTCGAGCTGGCTTTCGTCTTTCAGGACGAAACGCAGGCGCGTCATGCAGTGGGTGACGGCGACAACGTTGTCTTTGCCGCCGAGTGCGCTAACAACGTCTTTCGCCAGCGCAGCGTAATTTTTGGCCATCGGATGTGATCCTGTTGTCGTTATGAGAATAGATAGGAAACCGGTTCCACATAATCATCATGAGTTTCTTTGAATGAAACAAGATCATGTTTTGTACATTTTTTATATTCGTGATGATGATCACTATGGGGTGTTGAAAGCGTGATATTCGTGCTGGGACAATTTTTCTGTGGTGCAGTACACTGCGCCCCATCAGTTTCAAACGGAATAAAAACATGACCACGATGCTGGAAGTGGCGAAGCGGGCGGGCGTTTCGAAAGCGACGGTATCCAGGGTGCTGTCGGGAAATGGCTACGTGAGCCAGGAGACGAAAGACCGGGTGTTTCAGGCGATTGACGAGAGCGGCTATCGTCCCAATTTACTTGCGCGCAATCTGGCCACCAAACGGACGCAAACCCTTGGGCTGGTCGTCACGAACACGCTATATCACGGGGTCTACTTCAGCGAGTTGCTGTTCCATGCTGCCCGAATGACGGAAGAGAAGGGGCGACAGCTGATTCTGGCGGATGGTAAGCACAGCGCAGAAGAAGAGCGTAAGGCGATCCAGTATCTGCTCGATATGCGCTGCGATGCGGTGATCATCTACCCGCGTTTCTTAAGCGTGGACGAGATGGACGACATCATCGAGAAGTGCGAGCAGCCGATTATGGTGCTTAACCGTCGCTTGCGTAAAAACAGCAGCCATTGCGTCTGGTCTGATCATAAAGCCTCCTGCCAGGCGGCGGTGTCGCAACTCATCGAACAGGGGCATCGGGATGTCGCCTTTATCACCGGATCTCTGGACTCCCCAACCGGCATTGAGCGTCTTTCCGGCTACAAAGAGGCACTGGCGCAGCACCAGATCCCGCTTCGTCCTGAATTGATTGCCCAGGGAAAATGGAACCCGGCCAGCGGTGCGGCGGCGGTATCTGAGCTGTTATCCCGTGGCGAGACCTTTACAGCACTGGTGGCGAGCAATGACGACATGGCGATCGGCGCCATGAAACAGCTTCACGATAGCGGGATTGCTACCCCTGCGGCGGTGTCGGTGATTGGCTTTGATGATGTGGCGATTGCGCCGTATCTCACACCCTCTCTCTCCAGCGTGCGAATTCCGGTAACGGAGATGATCAAAGAGACGATTAGTCGTCTGATCTTCATGCTGGATGGCGGTGAGTTTATCTCCCAACAAACCTTCTCTGGTGAGTTGATTTTGCGCGACTCCGTTACGCCGGGCCCTCATCTTTGACGTCGACACCTGTCATCGTCACTTGTGACGATGACAGCGTGGGAGTCTTTCTAAATTCAGTTAAATCAATACATTAAAAATTGGCACGTTTTATGAATGCTTCCGCGCATGACTGTTATGCTGGAGAAGCAGATGAACCGTTTTATGATGGCCGATGCCAGTAAGTGTATTGGTTGCCGTACCTGTGAAGTCGCGTGCGTAGTATCCCATCAGGCGGAGCAGGATTGTGCATCCCTGACCCCGGAATCTTTCCTGCCACGAATCCACGTCATTAAGGGCGTGAATATTTCAACGGCGGCCATCTGTCGTCAGTGTGAAGATGCCCCCTGTGCCAATGTGTGCCCTAACGGCGCGATCAGCCGTGAAAAAGGCTTTGTACATGTAATGCAGGAACGTTGCATTGGGTGCAAAACCTGCGTAGTAGCGTGTCCTTACGGCGCGATGGAAGTCGTGGTGCGCCCGGTTGTCCGTAACAGCGGCGTC
Organism: Lelliottia sp. RWM.1; assembly: GCF_016859735.1. Classification (NCBI taxonomy): domain Bacteria; kingdom Pseudomonadati; phylum Pseudomonadota; class Gammaproteobacteria; order Enterobacterales; family Enterobacteriaceae; genus Lelliottia; species Lelliottia sp. RWM.1. The sequence continues at coordinate 24,421 of NZ_WLVC01000036.1, forward strand.
GGGCTGAGCGTGCGAGCAGATAAAGCTGAAGCTAACAAATGTGACCTGTGCTACCACCGTGAGGCAGGGCCAGCCTGTATGGAAGCCTGTCCGACGCACGCGCTGGTTTGTGTGGATCGTGACAAGCTTGAACAGATGAGCGCGGAAAAACGCCGCCGGGCGGCATTCGACACGTCGTCATCTTTGCTGTTCTGAGTGACGATGAACGGTAACGGCGTACAACTGCGGGTACGCGGCAAAGTACAGGGCGTGGGGTTTCGTCCTTTCGTCTGGCAACTGGCGCATCAGATGCAGTTAACTGGCGACGTGTGTAATGACGGTGAGGGTGTGCTGGTGCGTCTCCTCGGTAATGGGGGGGATTTTACCGCGAGGTTGCGCCAGCAGTGCCCACCGTTAGCCCGTATCGACGAGGTTGAAACGCAGCCTTACGCCTGGCTGGCTGAACCTGCCGGTTTCACCATCCGGCAGAGTGCGGGTGGGGTGATGGACACACAGATTGTGCCGGATGCCGCCACCTGCCCCGCGTGTCTGGCGGAGATGCGCGATCCCCATGAACGCCGCTACCGTTACCCGTTTATCAACTGCACGCATTGCGGACCCCGCTTTACCATCATTCGTGCGATGCCTTATGACCGTCCCGCGACCGTCATGGCGCGGTTCCCGCTCTGTAAGCCATGTGATGCGGAGTACCGTAATCCTGCCGATCGACGCTTTCACGCCCAGCCTGTAGCCTGCCCGGATTGCGGGCCTGAGCTTGAATGGCGAGCCGAAGGCGTACACGCGACGCGCGACGCGGCTCTGAATGCCGCGGTTGAAATGCTAAAAAATGGCGGGATTGTGGCCATCAAAGGCATGGGCGGTTTTCATCTGGCATGTGATGCGCAAAATGGACAGGCGGTGGCGCGGTTACGGGCACGAAAACACCGCCCGACGAAGCCGCTGGCGGTGATGATCCCGCAGGCGGATGGTCTGCCTGACACGCTTAGTGCGCGCCTGCACTCTCCCGCAGCTCCCATTGTGCTCACCCCCAAAGTATGGCTTCCCGATTTGCCACACGACATCGCACCGGGTCTGGAGACCATTGGCATCATGTTGCCTGCAAACCCGCTTCAGCATCTGTTGATGATGGATCTTCAGCGCCCACTGGTGATGACATCTGGCAATCTCAGCGGTAAGCCGCCGGCAACCAGCAACACACACGCGCTGGCGATGTTGGGGAATATTGCCGATGGCGTGCTGCTGCACAACCGCGACATCCTGCAACGCATGGATGATTCTGTACTCGATCAGGATGGCGCGATGCTGCGCCGCGCACGTGGTTTTGTACCGGATGCAATTCCGTTGCCTTCAGGCTTCACCGCAATCCCGGCCATGTTGTGTCTGGGAGCGGAGATGAAAAATACCTTCTGCCTGGTGCGTGATGGCCAGGCGGTGTTGAGCCAGCATTTTGGCGATCTCAGTGATGACGGTGTCGAAAGACAGTGGCGTACTGCGCTGTCGGTGATCCAGCAGATGTATGCCTTCACACCAGAACGCGTGGTGTGCGATGCTCACCCTGGATACCGCGCCCGTCAATGGGCGCAAGACCAGATGTTGCCTGTCGAGGCCGTGTTGCATCACCATGCCCATGCAGCGGCATGCCTGGCGGAGAACGGCTGGCCACTGGAAGGTGAGGATGTGATTGCCCTGACGCTGGATGGCATTGGCATGGGGGATAATGGCGAACTGTGGGGCGGTGAATGCCTGCGGGTGAATTATCTCGAATGTGAGCATCTTGGCGGTTTACCCGCTGTGGCGCTACCAGGCGGCGATCTGGCTGCTTCGCAACCGTGGCGTAACCTGCTCGCTCACTGCCTGGCATTTGTGCCGGACTGGCAGCAGCGAGCAGAAGCCCATGCCGTATTGGCGCAAAACTGGCCGTTACTGGCGACAGCGATCGGGCGCGGGATCAACGCGCCACTGGCTTCATCCTGTGGGCGCTTGTTCGACGCGGTTGCCTGCGCGCTGGGGATCACGCCAGAGGCACAGCGCTATGAAGGCGAAGCCGCCTGTAAACTGGAGGCACTCGCTGCCCACGGTTCGGGCACTGAACACCCGGTCACGCTAGCGGTAGAAAATGGCAACCTTGTGCTCCACACCTTCTGGCAGCAATGGCTGGACTGGCAGGCAGAGCCGTGCGAGCGCGCATGGGCGTTTCATGATGCGCTGGCAAAGGGGCTGGCAGAGCTGGTTACACACCATGCCCGACGTTTCACCATCCGGACGGTGTGCTGTAGCGGAGGGGTATTACACAACCGGCTGTTACGCGCGCGACTGCAACATCATCTGCATGAATTTAATCTTCTTTTCCCTTATCGCCTGCCTGCAGGTGATGGGGCGATCTCCTTCGGGCAGGCGGTTGTCGCCGCGGCCCGGTCATGTTCACAAAGGATCTCAAATGTTACGACTCTTACGCAATGAACCTCGTGCAGCACTTTTGCTGCTGGCTCTGGTGATGGCCAATCTGTTGGCCTGGGGCTTTGCATGGCAGACCTTCAGCGGTAGCACGGCGCTGATGGCCGCAAGCCTGCTGGCCTGGTGCTACGGATTGCGTCATGCGGTGGACGCCGACCATATCGCGGCGATTGATACTGTCACCCGTAAGATGATGCAGCAGGGCAAACGCCCGTCCGGCGTGGGGGCGTGGTTCTCTCTTGGGCACTCCACCATCGTGGTGCTGGCTTCAATTGCAATAGCGGCAACGGCCACCGCATTTCAGAAGAACATGGCCTGGTTTCATGAGACGGGCAGTCTGATCGGTACTGCTGTTTCGGCCATGTTTTTACTGGCGATGGCACTGGTCAATATGGTGATTTTACACGGCGTATGGCGGAGTTTTCAGGCGCTGAAAAAGGGCCAGACGGCAACCAGTGACGTGCAGTTTACGGCCCAGGGCGGGGTGATGAACTGGCTGTTTGGTACGACCTTCCGCCTCGTCAATAAAAGCTGGCAGATGTACCTGGTCGGTTTTCTGTTTGGTCTCGGTTTTGATACCGCCACTGAAATTGGCGTATTAGGGATCTCTGCAGCCAGTGCGTCGAGCGGAATGTCAGTCTGGTCAATCATGATCTTCCCGGCATTGTTTGCCAGCGGAATGGCGCTGATCGACACCATCGATAATTTACTGATGGTCGGGGCCTATGGCTGGGCATTCAACAAACCGCAGCGTAAGCTCTACTACAACATGACGATCACTGGCACATCCGTTGTGGTTGCGCTGTTTATCGGTGGACTGGAAGCGCTTGGTCTGCTGATGGACAAGTTCGCGCTTAGCGGCGGTATCTGGGATGCCATTGGCGCGGTGAATGACAATCTCGGTAATGCCGGGTTTGTGGTCGTTGGGCTATTTATCGCCTGCTGGCTGATCTCGATGATCAACTACCGCTGGCGTGGTTATGACGCGCTGGTGGTTCATTCCTGAACAGGCGGCAGCCAGGCGCGGGTGAAATCAAGCCAGCCACCGGCTGTCAGCACAATGTCCTGCACGTTTTCCATGGTGTTGATGCGATAACGGTAGTGAAAGAGCGGCGTACATGCGCCGCTTTCCAGCAAACGGCGAAAGAAGGGGACGAGATGACGGCTCAGACTCGCTTCGCTCACGCAGTACCCCATCAGTTTCTGCTTCTCATCCTGCCATACTGTCTCACTCAACGCCGTGGCCCATGCCGGCTCGTCCGTAAACCATTCAGCCAGCGCAAAGCCGGGTAATTCTCCAGACAGGTAATCACCGAGCAGGAGATCGGCATCGACGAGTGCGTCCTGAGCGTGCCATGCATCGCGGTCTTTTGCACAGATCATCAGTTCACACCGCCGTTTTTTCAGGCGAGCGCGGAGCGTCTTGGCGAGTTCATAAAGCTCGGGTGTGTGATAAAAGACCAGCGTCAATGTTTCAGGCAACGGCGCATCAGGCGCTATCCGGAACCGGGGTGTCTCCAGTCCCGGAAGTATTTCAGTGCGGGGCAGTAAATCATCCCGCGCAGAGAAACGTTGCTGGTTGATGTCCAGAATTTCCTGGCGCAGCCAGGTCGCGAGCGGCTGGGACAGCCTGGCGTTCATCATGAGCCAGGTGAAACCGCCACTGGTGGAAGAGGCTGCCTGCTGGGCGTTTTGGCCTTTTCCCACGGTTATCCAGGCGGGGGTGGGCGTCCCGGAGCGAGTTCGCCAGAATTCAATGGCATGCAGGAGCGGGTGCGCGGCAAAGTACCAGGGTTGCCGCTCCAGACGCAAATAGTGTGAACGATGGTGGGCGATGGCAAAGGGACCCGCCCCGATATCCGGCAGTTGTGGGTGAGGGAGGCGGCAAGCGTGATGCGCAAGACGATGTGCCAGAAATGCATCCGGGGCGTTGAGGGTGATTTGCAGACACCAGGGGGCGCTGAGCGTCACCTGGCTGATATGCCGCAGCCCGGTATTTCGCGTTGGATCGGCCAGTGCCTGTTGCAGCGCGCTGAGAATGTCGCTATCGCTGATCGCCTGCCCGTTATGCCAGTGCGCGCCGCTGCGCAGATAAAACCGCCAGCACAATGTGTCGTCGCTGATATCTCAGTGATGCGCCATATCAGGCGCAGGCTGTGTCTGACCAGGCGCATAACGCGTCAGCCCCGCGTGAACGGCACAGATAATATGTTGCTCGGCGCGACGGCGCTGCAATGCCGGGTGAAGCGAGGTGAGCGGACGATACCAGGGGATACGCAATGTCGGCTGGTGCTTGAGCCATTTCCCGCCGAGAAACGGCGTGATGATGTGATGCAGGCTGGCCGGGTCGCCATCGGCCAGTTGTAGGGCACTTTGGTAATCCCCTTTTTCCAGACAGGCATGCATGAGCGGCGCACTGAGTTCACTGGTGCTTGCCTTGCCGTGCAGAGTTGCCCGGTGACCACGCCCTGGTTGCGCGTCCCAGAGTAACCATCCACTCTGCGCAAGCTGGCGCAGCAGGGTGCGTGCGTGGCGCTCACTGCACAGGGCGACTTCAGCCACTTCGGCAATTGTTGTCAGCGTGGGCTCTGCACCGTAGTGCTGCGAAAGGCGTTGATATTGTCGAATTTTTTGCAGTTGTCGCATGGTGTTATCCGCCGCCAGGGAGAGGTTGGGAGTGTAAATCTTTTTGCGGAAGAAATAAGGTTAAGTTGTCGGAAGTGTTCCGGTTTTGTCGGGTGAGTTCATTCTGAACAGGTTTTTCGTCTTAAAAAGAGAATGCAGGAATAGGGAAAGTGAATGATATTTTTCCTCGCGCTTCATTTTCCCGGCTGATAATGAAGCGCTAAATAATCGACATTTAATGTTATTATCCGGTTGTTAGCGCTTAATATGACTTACCGGGATCATTAATTCTCGTAAACGCTCGATTCGTGCCTCCGGGCTCAGGTATAGCCAGCGAAATAAGATTTTCTCTTCATGCGCCACTTTCTTGAAATAGACCGCAAGGGCGTTGAGGTCTTCCGCAAAGTTTGCCATGGCATTTCTCCGGTTGGTGTTAATACCTCATTAAGGTAATCCGGAATAAACGGATAAAACAGGCCGCTGTTTTTCGGGTGTTCCGTATTTATATATTGATAAAAATAATAGACAAGGGATTGATAGCGATGATTTACCTGATTTGTATTTATTTAATGAATAGAATGCGAAAAAAAAAGCCCCGGGACATCGGGGCGGCGGATAATAAAATCCTAAGGTTAAGTCAGCGTGGTAAAAAAATGGCAGTTAAGCGGGCAGGGATTTCAACAGAGCGAAAGCCTCCTTCATCCGATCTTCGCTAACGACAAAGGCGCGCATCTGACCGTCGCTGTCGACGCCGCGAGCCACCATTCCCTGCGGCTCAATGGCAATCTGCCAGCTCAAATCCTGCCGCTGTGTTTCGCCCGCGAGATGCAGCGGCAACTCCGGTGTTTTCACCTTCACCAGCATGGCCGGTAATTTGAGTGGCGTGCTGGCCCCAAGCAGATTTTTTGCCAGATACAATGCGCTTAACTGGATCGGCTGCAGGAAGGGCAGCACCTGACCATTAATTTCTGCGCAGTCGCCAAGCGCGTAAATATCCGGCTGCGAGGTTTGCAGATAGCTGTCGACGTTCACACCACGGTGTGTTTCAGCTCCGGCGCGATGCGCCAGAGCGGTTTCCGGGCGCAGGCCCGTCGCCGCGATAACGACGTCCACGTCAATACCGCGATGGCGGTCGAAGGTCGCCCGAATGCCGCAGTCTGTTTTTGCCAGGCTTTCCAGCCTGGATTTCAGCAGCAGATGCACACCCATATCGGTCAGACGATGCTGTAAGCGACTGCTCACTTCTGCTGGCATCAGGGCTGACAGAATGCTCGATGCGTGATCCACCAGCGTGACGGATTTACCCGCCCGGCAAAAATCCATCGCCAGCTCAGTCCCAATCAGACCTCCGCCAACAATCATCACGCGCTGAGCATCACGAAGTCGGGTTTCACTGGCCTGATACTCTTGCTGGCTGTTGAGAGTGATCATCAGCTTGCGACCTTCCACTGGCGGGACAAACGCCGATGCCCCGGTCGCCAGTACCAGCTTGTCGTACTGCCAGCTCTTGTCTTTGGCTTTCACCACATGTGCGGCGGAATCAATATCCGTTACCCAGGTATAGGGGAACAGCCGCAGGTTAAACAGTTCCGCAAACTCCCCCGCCGTCTGGCGGGTCAGTTCTTCTGCACGCTGATTCTGGCTGATGACATGGCTTAAATCGGGCTTGTTATACTCGTCCATGCTGTCAGCGGCGATCAGCGTCAGCGGAATATTCGTATCTTGTTTGCGAATATTTTTCACCAGTTGGCGGGCGGCAAAACCCGAGCCGATGATGACGATTCCGTTGCTCATTTTGCCTCCGTCGCCAGCTCGTCAAAGACGTCCTTACCGAGTGAACATTCCGGGCACAGGAAGTTGTCCGGTACGTCGCACCACGGTGTTCCAGGTGCAACGTCCTGCAACGGCTCGCCCAGTTCAGGATCGTAAATCCACTGGCAGACGCTGCACTGCATGCATGGGCCGAGATCGGCAGTGGTGACACTGGCGCTGGCTTGTTGTTGCGCAGGTTTCACCGTGGATTCAGGCAGGGGAGCGAGCGCCCACTGACGTGCGATGTCGCGGCCATGCTGACGGCAGATTTCCAGGGCATCAATGTCCGGACGCCATTTGGCTTTCAGGCTCATCGACATCTCAAAACCGGCATCCTGTAAGCGTGTGGAGAGGCGGTCTACCGCGCCGCCGCTCCAGCCGTGAGATCCAAAGGCACTGGCACGTTTATTACGAAAACGCAGGCCTGTCATCTCTTCGACCAGACCGGCGATTTTCGGCATCATCACGTTGTTCATGGTGGATGTACCCACCAGCACGCCTTTAGAGCGGAAGACGTTGGTCAGGATGTCGTTTTTATCGCTGCGCGCCACATTGAAAATTTTCACGGCCACGTTAGGGTCAACTTCGTTAATGCCCTGGGCGATAGCATCGGCCATCATGCGGGTGTTGTTGGACATGGTGTCGTAGAAAAGGGTGATGCGATCTTCCTGATAATCTGCCGCCCATTTCAGGTACAACTCAACAATCTGGGTTGGGTTTTCACGCCATACCACGCCGTGAGAGGTCGCAATCATATCGACAGGCAGGTTGAAGCCGAGGATTTCGGTGATTTTGGGTGTGACCAGACGGCTGAACGGGGTCAGGATATTGGCGTAGTAGCGCTGGCACTGTTCGAAGAGTTCGGTCTGATCCACTTCATCGTTGAACAGGCGTTCGTCACAGTAGTGCTGGCCGAAGGCGTCGTTACTGAACAGTACCGCATCACCGGTCATGTAGGTCATCATGCTGTCGGGCCAGTGCAACATCGGGGTTTCAACGAAGATCAACTGTTTGCCGTTACCGATGTCCAGGGCGTCACCGGTTTTCACGGTATGGAAATTCCACTCCGGATGGTGGTGATGGCCGTTGATGGAGTCGATGGCATTGGTGGTGCAGTAAATCGGGGTGTCCGGAATGTAAGACATTAGCTCGGTCAATGCGCCGGCGTGGTCTTCTTCCGCGTGGTTGATGATGATGTAGTCGATAGCCTTCAGATCGATTTCACTGCGCAGGTTTTGCACGAACTCACGGCTGAATTTGTGATCGACGGTATCGATCAGAACATTTTTACCTTCGCGAATGAGATAGCTGTTGTAGCTGCTGCCGCGCAGGGTTTTATATTCCGTCCCGTGGAAATCACGCACTTCCCAGTCACGTTGACCAACCCAATGAATGTTATTTTTAACCAGAATAGACATAGCAACCTCAAATTAATACGGCGTTTTCAACTAAGATGATTTACCTATATCAACTTGCGTGCCAACTTTTATCTATATGATATTTATGGTTTTTAATTTCCATTGTTCGTAGTGGGTAGTCAATATGACTACCCTGATTATTGTCAATGTGACACTGTGTGTTGTCAAAATGACTGCGAGGCAGACATGAGTTTTTCTGTAGAGGTGCTGGCGAAGATCGCCATTGAACTGCAAACCGGTATTGGTCATCAGGATCGTTTTCAGCGATTGATCTCGACTTTGCGTCATGTGCTGGCGTGTGATGCCTCCGCGCTGCTGCGCTATGAAGGGGGGCAATTTATTCCACTGGCAATCGACGGGCTGGCGCAGGATGTGCTGGGGCGACGTTTTACCCTGGAAGGCCATCCCCGCTTAGAAACCATTGCACGCGCGGGGGACGTTGTGCGTTTTCCGGCGGACAGTGATTTGCCCGATCCCTACGATGGGCTGATCCCTGGGCAAGAGAGTCTGAAAGTGCACGCCTGTATTGGCCTGCCGCTCTTTGCAGGGCAAAACCTGATTGGCGCATTAACTCTGGATGGCTTGTCTCCGGATCAGTTCGATACCTTTAGCGATGAAGAGTTACGGCTCATTGCGGCTCTGGCCTCGGGGGCGCTCAACAACGCGTTGCTGATAGAACAACTCGAAAGCCAGAATATTCTGCCGGGCAGCCCGGCGGCATTTGAACAGGTGGCACACACCGACATGATTGGTCTGTCTCCGGGTATGGTTCAGCTTAAAAAAGAGATTGAGATCGTGGCAGCGTCCGATCTTAATGTGCTGATTCTGGGTGAGACCGGGACGGGTAAAGAGCTGGTGGCGAAGTCTATTCACGAGTCATCACCACGTGCCGTGAATCCGCTGGTTTACCTTAACTGTGCGGCGCTTCCCGAAAGCGTGGCAGAAAGTGAGCTGTTTGGTCATGTGAAAGGGGCGTTTACCGGGGCTATCAGTAACCGCAGCGGCAAGTTTGAGATGGCGGATAACGGAACACTGTTCCTCGATGAGATTGGCGAGCTGTCGCTGTCATTGCAGGCCAAGCTGTTGCGCGTGTTGCAGTATGGCGATATTCAGCGTGTCGGTGACGATCGCAGTTTGCGGGTGGATGTGCGTGTGCTGGCGGCGACCAACCGCGACCTGCGTGAAGAGGTGCTGGCCGGGAATTTCCGCGCTGATTTATACCACCGGTTGAGTGTGTTTCCGCTTTCAGTGCCGCCTTTACGTGAGCGGGGTGAAGATGTGGTGTTGCTGGCGGGGTATTTCTGCGAGCAATGTCGGCTGCGGATGGGATTATCCCGTGTGGTGTTAAGCCCTGGAGCACGCAGCCATCTTTTGTGTTACGGCTGGCCAGGCAACGTGCGCGAGCTGGAGCATGCGATTCACCGTGCCGTGGTGCTGGCCCGGGCTACGCGATCGGGCGATGACGTGGTGATCCACGCGCACCATTTTGCGCTTCACGGCGACATCACGCCGACGATCATGCCGGATATGCCGGAGATCGCGAATGAGAATCTGCGTGAGGCAACGGAAGCATTCCAGCGTCAGAGGATCACCCGCGCGCTTGAGCAGAATGGCCGCAGTTGGGCTGCCTGTGCGCGGGCACTGGAGATGGACGTCGCCAACCTGCACCGGCTGGCGAAACGTCTGGGGCTGAAAGGCTAAATAATACCGGCCAGGTAGAAATCCTGCAGGTTGATCGCGCCACACAATTTGCCGCTTTCATCCACCACCGGAGCGGCGGTGATTTTGCGTTTCATCAGTACTTCTTTGGCCTCAATCGCGCGGCTTTCGGCGTTCAGTGTCAGGCCGCCCTGGGTCATTGCCTCAGAGACCTGTGTTTCCAGTGTGCCGCCGCCAACCAGCCAGCGACGCAGGTCACCGTCAGTAAAGACGCCTTTGACATATCCGTTTTCATCGCATACCGCGACCAGACCCAGTCCGGTACGGCTCAATTCGAGCATCGCGTCCATCACGCTGGTGTCGCGTTTTACCTGAGGGATGGCCTCGTCGGTGCGCATCAGGTGGTGCACTTTATTCAGCAGACGGGCGCCAAGCGCACCCGCCGGATGGGAGCGTGCGAAATCTTCTTCGTTGAAACCACGGGCCTGCATGACAGCCATTGCCAGAGCATCGCCCATCATCAGGGTATTGACGGTACTGGACGTTGGGGCGAGATGCATCGGGCAGGCTTCGCGTTCAACGGAAATATCAAGCGTGGCTTTTGCCGCCAGCGCCAGCGGGGAACGAGATTTGCCGGTCATCGCCAGCAGGGCGACCGATTTTTCCTGCAGACGCGGGATGATTAAATCCAGCTCTTTTGCTGAACCGGAGTAGGAGATAAACAGCATGACGTCGCGGCTTTCAATCATCCCCAGATCGCCATGCAGGGCTTCTGCCGGGTGGACAAAGAAGGCCGGGGTTCCGGTGCTGGCAAGCGTTGCGGCAATCTTCTTGCCGATATGACCGGATTTACCAATACCGGCCACAATCACTTTCCCTTCACACTGGATAATGGTGTTTGCCGCACGGACGAATTCTTCGCCCAGACGTTCAGGCAGACGGCTTGCTTCCTGCAGTTCCAGCATTAAGGTCTGGCGGCCTGCGTTTAACAGAAAATCACTCATCTCTCTCTCCGGTTACGATCACGTCGATTCCTTTCTCTTCCAGCGCTTTTTTGAACGCCGGATCGATGCCCGCGTCAGTGATCAGCTTATCGACGCTTTCAAGACTACAGACGATATTGGGGCTTTTACGACCAAACTTTGAGGAATCCGCCATCAGGATCACTTCCCGTGCGGCATTGCACATTGCCTTACTGACGCTGAACACTTCATTAAAGGTCGTGACGCCTGCGTTCAGGTCGATACCATCGGTTCCCATAAACAGTTTATCAAAGCTGAAGTGATCGAAGGCGTTTTCGGCCAGTTGGCCATGAAACGACGCGGATTTTTTACGGAAGGTTCCGCCGGGCATCAGGATGGTTTGTTCGCTGTCGAATTCAGACAGGGCGTTCACAATATGCAGGCTGTTGGTCATTACCGTGATGTTGTTAAACCGGCTGAGCATGGGGATCATCTGCAAAACCGTACTGCCTGCATCCAGAATGATGGAATCGCCATCGTGGATAAATTTCACGGCGGCTTCGGCAATCAGCGCTTTCTGGTTCGTATTGATCAGCGTTTTGTGATCGATGGGGGGATCGGTTTCGTCTTTGTTGAGCACGACGCCGCCGTAGGTGCGAATGACTGCGCCAGAGTTTTCGAGCAATACCAGGTCTTTGCGTATTGTCGTGCCGGTGGTGTCAAAGTAGTGGGCCAGTTCTTCTACCGAGCATTTTCCCTGCTTTTGCAGATGCTCCAGAATGGCCGCCTGCCGCTGACGTGGTTTCATAGGCGCTGTATCCCTTAAGTTGCAAAATGATAATTTCGCAAGCTTATAGCGTTCACAACGAAATTATCCATGTTTCAGATTAAGCGCTAATGATAGTGCATTCTGACAGAGTGAATCATGGGGAAAGATCACATCAGGCTGTAATTCCTGCAACGAAGTGCCATTTATTGCCTCTATTTTCACCGGGCGGGCGAAAACGGTTAGGCCGCGCATCATGAGCGAATCGCAAACGCGGTTGTGCTCATCCAGCGCAATCGCGATGACCACACGCGGCTTGAAGCGTCCGCCGGAACGTCCAACGCCCACACGCCCTTTCTGGCAGAGCGCGTCAAAGGCGCGGTTAAACTGGTGAATTTGCCAGCCACCAAACGCCAACTGACAAATCCAGGCGATGGCGGCAACGGTGATTAATGCGGTGACCATATTCGGCTCCTTGTTTTGTTCCCCCTCCCAAAGGGAGAGGGGGAGAGTGAGGGCATCAGACCGTCCGATCAGAACATCACTTGTCCGCCGGTCACGTTAATCGACTGGCCGGTGCAGTAAGAGGCCTTCGGGCTGGCGTAAAACAGCAGCATGTTGAGCACATCCTGATAATCACAACCGCGTTTCAGCGGGACTTTATCGATGTAATACTGTTCTACTTCGTCAGCGTTGATACCGAGTTTCGTGGCGTACTGCGGTAACAGAGACTGGAACATCGGCGATTTCAACAGGTTACCGAGCATCAGAGAGTGTACGGTAATGCCGTATTCCGCGAGATCCAGCGCCAGCGACTGTGTCAGCCCTACGCCGCCAAATTTGGCGGCGCTGTAACCGGAATTATGTTTACTGCCCACTTTGCCCGATTTCGAGTTGATCTGAATGATGCGTCCCTGAACGCCGTCACGGATCATCAGGCGTGAAAACTCGCGGGCGCAGAGGAAATACCCCACCAGGTTGACCTGCAGTGAACGGTCAAAATCCCCCAGTTCAAAGTCGCTGATGAACGCTGCTTTAGCGATACCAGCGCTGTAGACCAGCAGGTCAGTGCGGCCAAATATCTCGTCTACGCCACGGGCGAGCGCCATCACGCTTTGTTCGCTGGTGGCATCGGCCCCAAATCCGTACGCCATCCCTTCACCAAATTCCTGGTTAATGACGTTCGCGACGCGGGCCGCTTTTTCACTTTGAATATCAACAACCGCCACGCGATAACCTTCTGCGGCAAGCCCACGGCAGAGGAACTCCCCTAAGGTCTGTCCTCCACCAATGACAACGGCAACCTGACTCATATCTTTCTCCTTAAATTACGCAACAAACTTTAATGTGCAGCCTGGGGTGACAGCCTGCGGGACCGGACCCGCCACATGCACTGTGCCGGGATATTCCGCCTGCAACTGGCCGTCAAAACGCAGGGTGATATGGCCTAACTCCCGTAGGTTTTGTTCGGCCACGTCACCGACGGCGGTCACCGCATAGTGCGTTTCACCCAGTTCAAGCTGGCTGCCGGCCTTCAGTTCGCCTTTCAGCTCACCGTGGCAGTGAATAAAACAGAACTCTTCAATATCTGCCGGTGCACCTTCGCGAAAAGTAATCAGCATCTGGTCGCTGAGTGCATCGGCTGCACTTTGGCCGACGCGGGTAATAGTGGTTTGGTAAATCACGGTCATCGCAGGAACCTCTTATTGATAAATAAATCCGGAGACAAACCAGGCAATCAGCACGGTTGGCGCACCTGTCAGGAAGCGGCTCACCAGTACTGAAGGTACGCCGACGCGTACGGTGTCCTGGCGGGCTTCGGCAAGGGAGAGCCCTACCGGGATAAAATCACACGCGGCCTGTGCGTTGATGGCAAACAGCGCGGGCAGGGCAAGGTGAGGAGGGATATTACCTAGCCCAATTTGCACACCAATCAGTACCCCGATGACCTGTGCTATCACCGCGCCTGGGCCGAGGAAAGGTGACAGCAACGGGAAGGAGCAGATCAACGCCAGCGTCACCAGCCCGAGTGGATGGCTGGCGAGTGGGGCGAGGCCGTGGGCAATCCAGTCGCCCAGGCCGGAAGCCATGATGATGCCGATAAGTGCCGAGACGAACGCCATAAACGGCAAAATGGTCTTCAGGACGGTGTCGATGGTGTCGCGCCCGGACTGAAACAGCACCGCAACGGCAGAGCCCATTCCCATCCCAACTTTCGCCAGCAGACCATCGCTCTGTTCAGTTATTTTTTTACTGGTGTCGTAATCTCGCGGTGCGGGTTTGGCTTCGGACTTTTGCGGTGCGGGCTGTCCATCCACCAGATAAATGTTTTCTTCTTTCACACCAGAAACATAAATGTCTTCAACGATGTATTGCGCCAGTGGTCCGGATTTACCCGTGGCGTGGATATTTACGGTCGGGATACGACGCTTTGGATAGATCCCGCAGCGCAGCGTGCCGCCACAATCGATTACGGCCACGCCAATTTCCGCTTCTGGTGGCTCACCCTCTTTAAAGCCATCTACCGCTTCCCAGCCGGTTACTTCACGCAACTTGTCGACAATCGCCGGGCGTGTGCCTGCGGTAATGTAGACAATTTTTTTATCTGCGGAGGCGTCTAGCTCCAGTGGGCCGCCCCAGCCGCCGGTTCCTTTTTCGATACGAATACGGCTCATGCTGTCGCTCCTGAAAGGTGAACGTTTTGTTCAAGCTGAATGCCCATTTTTTTCTCGAAAATGGTGGTGGTGAGATCGGTTACCCAGCCGCGGAAGAAGTTGGTGACCAGACCGACCAGCAGATAACTCACCGCCAGTGGGCCGAGCGGCAGGCCAAGCGTGGTTAAACCACTGGCGATACCGAGGTAAACAAACAGCTCGCCAGGGTTGATGTGCGGGAACAGGCCGTTCATCGAATGGCAGCTATAAGAGGCGGCGGCGTAATAACTCGGTTTGTACTTTTCTGGCATAAAACGGCCGAGGCTTAAGGTCATCGGATTGCAGAATACAAACGTACCGATGCAGGGCAGGACCAGGTAGCGGGACAGAGGGTTACCGGCGCAGCGCTGAGCGAAGCGCTCAATACGTTGCTGACCGATAAAGTTAATTAGCGCGTTCATGATGACCAGCAGACTGATCAGCAGGGGCAGGATCCCGGTCACCATGCCGGTAAACACCTCTCCACCTTTCTGAAACAGCCCGATGAACCACTCGGCACTGTGGGTGATGGTTTCTATCATTGTTCTCTCCTGTGGGGCTTTTTGTTTTTGTATAACCGCGACTAATAATAATCATTTTGAAAGGTTTTAAAGTGTTAATTGGATCTAACAATGAAAGAAAAAGGGATTATTTTGAAAGTTAATTGATGGTGTGAATGGGTTTTGGTTAATAAGTGCGCAAATTTGCGTTGGGGAGCGTAAAGATTTGGGGGAGGGGGTCAGTACCGCTTCCTTGAGGTGTCTGGGATGTTTTACCATACTGGGCTCTTATCGAACTCGTTAAATGGATGTCCCATGTTCAAGCGTCGTTATGCAGCGCTGTTACCTGCGCTTATTCTGCTTTCCGCCTGTAGTAGCAAACCTAAGACTGAAGCTGTTCAGCCGACTGCTGGCGCACCCTCCGGGGGATTTTTGCTGGAGCCTCAGCACAACACAATGCAGATGGGCGGTGACTTCGCGAATAATCCGGCGGCCGAGCAGTTCATCGATAAAATGGTGAGCAAACACGGTTTTGACAAACAACAGCTGCACGAAATTCTTTCTCAGGCGAAACGTCTGGATTACGTGCTGCGCCTGATGGACAGACAAGCGCCAACTGCGCAAGCCCCTACCGGGCCAAATGGTGCGTGGTTGCGTTATCGCAAACAATTTATTACCCCGGACAACGTGCAAAATGGCGTGGTGTTCTGGAATCAGTATGAAGATGCGCTTAACCGTGCGTGGCAGGTGTACGGTGTGCCGCCGGAAATTATCGTCGGTATCATCGGTGTGGAGACGCGCTGGGGCCGGGTGATGGGGAAAACCCGTATTCTGGATGCGCTGGCGACACTCTCCTTTAACTATCCGCGCCGCGCCGAGTATTTCTCCTCTGAGCTGGAAACCTTCCTGCTGATGGCGCGCAACGAGCAGGATGATCCGCTGGATCTGAAAGGCTCATTTGCCGGAGCAATGGGTTATGGTCAGTTTATGCCATCGTCCTATAAGCAATATGCTGTCGACTTTAATGGTGACGGACATATCAACCTGTGGGATCCGGTAGATGCCATCGGCAGCGTGGCGAACTACTTCAAAGCGCACGGCTGGACCGCAGGCGGCCAG
Organism: Lelliottia sp. RWM.1; assembly: GCF_016859735.1. Classification (NCBI taxonomy): domain Bacteria; kingdom Pseudomonadati; phylum Pseudomonadota; class Gammaproteobacteria; order Enterobacterales; family Enterobacteriaceae; genus Lelliottia; species Lelliottia sp. RWM.1. Next base: position 40,429 of record NZ_WLVC01000036.1, read on the forward strand.
GTTGCGGTCCAGGCAAATGGCCAGGCGCCTGGGCTGGAGAATGGCTTCAAAACCAGTTACAGCATTTCACAGCTTGCAGCTGCGGGTTTGACGCCAACGCAACCACTCGGTAATGCTCAGCAGGTGAGTTTGCTGCGTCTTGATGTTGGTACGGGCTATCAGTACTGGTATGGTCTGCCGAACTTCTACACCATTACCCGTTATAACCACAGCACGCATTACGCTATGGCAGTGTGGCAACTGGGCCTGGCGGTTTCCCAGGCGCGTGTCCCTGCGGCGTCTCCGTTTAGCCAGTAATACGTTATTTTCCCCTCTCCCTTTGGGAGAGGGGAACGACACAGAAACATTTCGCCACACTCCCGTATCACTGCCTGCATTTACATCTTAATCGCATTTGATTATTGTTATGTTATAACATTATTTCATGGTGCTGTGATGTCAACATCCCTTTTTTCCCTTTCCGCGTGGTCGCGATTCCTGTTCGCGCTGGTACTTGTTTTGTTCATCGGGCTGGCCGTGCGCTGGGCGGTGGCATTGCCATGATCGTAATGAATCACCTGGTCGCCGGGTATGAACGTCAACCTGTTACCCAGCCGCTGACGGGCGTGATTGAGCGTGGAAGTATGACAGCGATTGTCGGTGCTAATGGATGCGGTAAATCCACGCTATTGAAAACCCTCGCCGGGTTTATTCCTCCGGTTAACGGTAGTTTTCACTGGCAGGGGAAACGCCCGGTTATTGGCTGGCTGGCGCAACGTCACGCACTGGAAGCACAATTTCCTCTCACCGTTCAGGATGTGGTGAGTATGGGGTGCTGGCCGTCGGTTTCGCTGCTGGGCGGGTTTCGCCGTAAAACGCGCCTTAACATAATTCGGGCGTTGGAACGGGTGGGGCTGGAGTCGATGGCGTTATCGACCATTGATGAACTGTCTGGCGGTCAGTTCCAGCGGATGCTGTTTGCCCGGGTGCTGGTACAGGAAGCGCCGCTGGTTATGCTGGATGAGCCATTCACCGGCGTTGATGAAGCCACCTGCAACGTGTTGATGGAACTGATGCTGGAGATGTACCAGCAGGGTCAAACATTGCTGGCGGTTCTGCACGACAGCGAGCGCGTGTCGCGCCATTTCCCACAAACATTACGGCTGGATTCAGGCACTCCGCACTGGAAAACCGGGCGAGTGAGGGTGGCATGATCTGGCATCTCTTTTTTCAGCCGTTTATTGAATACGGCTTTATGCGTCGTGCGCTGGTGGTATGCCTGGCGCTCTCTGTGAGCACCACTGCACTGGGCGTATTTCTTCTGCTACGACGTATGAGCCTGATGGGCGATGCCCTTTCACACGCGATTCTGCCCGGAGTGGCGGTGGGATATCTGCTCAATGGGATGTCATTGCTGGCGATGAGTATTGGCGGTTTTATTGCCGGAATTACGGTTGCGCTGGTGGCTGGTCTGGTGAGCCGTCGGACACCACTGAAAGAAGATGCCAGTTTTGCAGGGTTCTACCTGGGCTCGCTGGCACTAGGCGTCACGCTGGTGTCTCTGCGCGGGTCGAATGTCGACCTGCTGCATCTGCTCTTTGGCTCAATTCTCGCAGTGGATAACAATGCCGCACTGTTTGTAGCCGGTGTTTGCATCCTCACGTTGATCACCCTGGCGATTTTTTATCGTGGACTGGTCACAGAAGCTTTCGATACCGCATGGCTGCAAGTCAACGCCCGATGGCTGCCGGGAGTATTGCATGGCCTGTTTCTTGCTCTGCTGGTGCTTAACCTGGTGGCGGGATTTCAGGTGCTGGGAACGTTGATGGCGGTTGGCCTGATGATGCTTCCGGCAGTGGCTGCGCGGTGTTGGGTCCGTACATTACCAGGATTACTTCTGATGGCGGGTATTAGCGGTGTGTTTTGTGCGTGGCTGGGGTTAAGCCTCTCCTGGGCGGTGAGTTTACCTGCCGGACCCGCCATCGTGCTGACCGCCAGCGTGCTGTTCTTTATCTCTGTTTTATTTGGCACGCGCAGCAGGCTGGCTGGCAGTCTGCGTGCGCTTTTTTAACGCAAGGGGAAACGATGAAACGTACAGGGGTTGTAATTGCGCTCGCACTGGGATTGATGTCGCAAAGTGTGCTGGCAAAAACGCTGAATGTGGTGACTAGCTTTTCAATTCTGGGTGATATCACGCAAGAAGTGGGGGGCTCGCAGGTGAAGGTGACGACACTGGTGGGCCCGGACGGCGACCCGCATACCTTTGAACCATCGCCGAAAGACAGTGCGGCGCTGAGCAAAGCAGATGTGGTGGTAGTGAACGGCCTGGGCCTGGAAGGCTGGCTCGACAGGCTGGTTAAAGCATCCGGTTTTAAAGGCCAGCTTGTAGTGGCCTCAGCAGGGGTAAAAACGCACACCCTGGAAGAGGATGGTAAAACCGTGACCGATCCGCATGCATGGAACAGTGCTGCAAATGGGGCTTTGTACGCGCAAAATATTCTGGAGGGTCTGGTAAACGCTGATCCGGAAAATAAAACGGCGCTTGAGGCTTCTGGTAAACCGTATATCGCACAGCTTACGCAGCTGGATAGCTGGGCAAAAACGCGTTTCAGCCAGATCCCGCAAGAGAAACGTAAAGTGCTGACCAGCCATGACGCCTTCGGGTACTTCAGCCGTGCCTACGGCGTGACTTTTATGGCTCCTCAGGGACTTTCGTCTGAGAGCGAAGCGAGTGCGGCCCAGGTGGCTGAGATCATCAATCAGATTAAAGTGGATGGCGTGAAAACCTGGTTTATGGAAAACCAGCTCGATCCGCGTCTTGTAAAACAGATCGCCAGTGCCACAGGCGCACAACCGGGGGGAGAACTTTACCCTGAGGCCTTGTCTGCAAAAGGCGGAGTGGCGGATACCTACGTCAACGCGTTCCGCCACAATGTTGATACGCTTGCAAATAGTATGAAGTAACTGCTTCTCCAGCCGATGCGTCTGCATCGGCTTTTTTCTGAAGCCTCCTCGTAAAACCTGAACACCATCCCCATATCTGATGAGAAAGTGCTATCTTGTGCTGCACGTTTTTCTAAGGCCTGGAGCGATAATGACTGACCATGAATTGATGCAGCTTAGCGAAGTGGTAGGGCTGGCGCTGAAGCAGCGAGGTGCGACATTAACCACCGCCGAGTCCTGCACGGGCGGTTGGGTAGCGAAAGTGATTACGGATATTGCGGGCAGTTCCGCCTGGTTTGAGCGTGGCTTTGTCACCTACAGTAACGAGGCTAAAGCGCAGATGATTGGCGTGCGTGAATCTACGCTTGAGCAGCACGGCGCGGTCAGTGAACCGGTGGTTATTGAAATGGCGATTGGGGCACTGAAAGAAGCGTGTGCCGATTATGCGATTTCTATCAGCGGCATTGCTGGACCAGATGGCGGCAGTGATGTGAAGCCTGTAGGCACAGTCTGGTTTGGCTTCGCTACGTCGCAAGGCGAAGGGATCACTCGCCGTGAGTGCTTTAGCGGCGATCGCGAAAGCGTGCGCCGTCAGGCAACAGAATATGCGTTAAAAACGCTCTGGCAACAATTTCTACAAAACACTTGATACTGTATGACCATACAGTATAATCGCATCAACAGAACAGAATTCACCCCCAGTAAATACGCTTGCGTATTTACTGCATGACAGGAGTAATAATGGCTATCGACGAGAACAAACAGAAAGCGTTGGCGGCAGCACTGGGCCAGATCGAAAAGCAATTCGGTAAAGGCTCCATCATGCGCCTGGGTGAAGACCGTTCCATGGACGTAGAGACAATCTCCACCGGTTCGCTTTCACTGGATATCGCACTGGGCGCAGGTGGTTTGCCAATGGGCCGTATCGTAGAAATCTACGGACCGGAATCCTCAGGTAAAACCACGCTGACGCTACAGGTTATCGCTGCTGCACAGCGTGAAGGCAAAACCTGTGCCTTTATCGATGCTGAACACGCACTTGATCCTGTTTATGCTCGTAAATTGGGTGTCGATATCGACAATCTGCTGTGCTCTCAGCCAGACACCGGTGAGCAAGCACTGGAAATTTGTGACGCACTGGCGCGCTCCGGTGCTGTTGATGTCATCGTGGTTGACTCCGTTGCCGCACTGACACCAAAAGCGGAAATCGAAGGCGAAATCGGTGACTCTCATATGGGCCTTGCGGCACGAATGATGAGCCAGGCGATGCGTAAGCTGGCCGGTAACCTGAAACAGTCCAACACGCTGCTGATTTTCATCAACCAGATCCGTATGAAGATTGGTGTGATGTTCGGTAACCCGGAAACGACTACCGGTGGTAACGCGCTGAAATTCTACGCTTCTGTCCGTCTGGATATCCGCCGTATCGGTGCGGTGAAAGAGGGTGAGAACGTTGTCGGTAGCGAAACTCGCGTGAAGGTTGTGAAGAATAAAATTGCGGCCCCGTTCAAACAGGCTGAATTCCAGATCCTCTACGGTGAAGGTATCAACTTCTTCGGCGAGCTGGTTGATCTGGGTGTTAAAGAGAAGCTGATCGAGAAAGCTGGCGCATGGTATAGCTACAACGGTGATAAGATTGGTCAGGGTAAAGCAAATGCTATCTCCTGGCTTAAAGATAACCCGGCTGCTGCGAAAGAGATTGAAAAGAAAGTGCGTGAACTTCTGCTGAACAACCAGGATTCCAAACCCGATTTCGCGGTTGATGGCGCTGATGTTGAAGAAACCAACGAAGATTTTTAATTCTCTCGTTTAAAAATGAAGGGCTGCGGATGCGGCCCTTTTTGCATTTGTAATACAGCAGGTTTTGTATGAGTGAACCCACATCGCGTCGTCCTGCCTATGCTCGCTTGTTGGATCGCGCTGTACGCATTTTGGCGGTTCGTGACCACAGCGAACAGGAACTACGGCGTAAACTCTCTGCGCCCATCATGAGTAAAAATGGTCCGGAAGAGATTGATGCCACTGCAGAAGATTATGATCGCGTCATTGCCTGGTGCTACGAATACCATTATCTGGATGATGACCGTTTTGTCTCTCGTTTCATTGCCAGTCGCAGCCGAAAAGGGTACGGCCCGGCGCGTATCCGTCAGGAGCTGAATCAGAAGGGTATCGCGCGCGAATCCACCGAAAAAGCGATGCGTGAATGTGATATCGACTGGTGTGAACTGGCGTATGCGCAGGCCGCCCGCAAGTATGGTGAGCCGCTACCACGAGAATTTTCAGAAAAAGTTAAAATCCAGCGCTTTTTGCTCTATCGCGGCTACCTGATGGAAGATATTCAGGATATATGGCGTAATTTTGCAGATTGAACGCATGCGGGATTTTACTTCCCTCCCAAGAAAACTTATCTTATTCCCACTTTTTCCAGTAGCTGGTCTGTCCAACTGATGTCAGGAGCAGGCTTGGCTACGACATTTCGTTAGCTTGATTTCAGGATAATTATGAGCAAGAGCACCGCTGAGATCCGTCAGGCGTTTCTCGATTTTTTCCATAGTAAGGGACACCAGGTTGTTGCCAGCAGCTCCCTGGTACCGAACAACGACCCGACTTTACTGTTTACCAACGCCGGGATGAACCAGTTCAAGGATGTTTTCCTTGGTCTCGACAAGCGTAATTATTCCCGCGCCACCACCTCACAGCGTTGCGTGCGTGCGGGCGGTAAACACAATGACCTGGAAAACGTCGGTTACACTGCACGTCACCATACTTTCTTCGAAATGCTGGGTAACTTCAGCTTCGGCGACTACTTCAAACACGATGCTATTCAATATGCGTGGGAACTGCTGACCGGTGAAAACTGGTTCAATCTGCCGAAAGAGCGTCTGTGGGTTACCGTCTATGAAACTGACGATGAAGCCTACGAAATCTGGGAAAAAGAAGTCGGTATCCCGCGCGAGCGCATTATTCGCATCGGCGATAACAAAGGCGCGCCTTATGCGTCTGATAACTTCTGGCAGATGGGTGATACCGGTCCTTGTGGTCCATGTACTGAGATCTTCTATGATCACGGCGACCATATCTGGGGTGGCCCTCCAGGTACACCTGAAGAAGACGGCGATCGCTACATTGAGATCTGGAACATCGTCTTTATGCAGTTCAACCGTCAGGTTGACGGCACGATGGAACCTCTGCCGAAGCCATCGGTTGATACCGGTATGGGGCTGGAACGTATTGCTGCCGTTCTGCAGCACGTTAATTCCAACTATGACATCGACCTGTTCAGCACACTGATTAAATCAGTAGCGGAAGTGACGGGAGCGACCGATCTCAGCAGTAAATCTCTGCGCGTTATCGCAGACCATATTCGCTCTTGCGCATTCCTGATTGCTGACGGCGTGATCCCGTCGAATGAAAACCGTGGATATGTTCTGCGTCGTATCATTCGTCGTGCAATCCGTCACGGCAACATGCTGGGGGCGAAAGACACCTTCTTCTATAAGCTTGTTGGCCCATTGATCGGCGTAATGGGTGCTGCGGGCGATGAACTGAAACGCCAGCAGACGCAGGTTGAACACGTTCTGAAAACTGAAGAAGAACAGTTTGCGCGTACTCTGGAGCGCGGTCTGGCTCTGCTCGATGAAGAACTGTCGAAACTGAAGGGTGACACGCTGGATGGCGAAACTGCTTTCCGCCTGTACGACACCTACGGCTTCCCGGTTGACTTGACGGCAGACGTTTGCCGTGAGCGTGACATTAAAGTAGACGAAGCAGGCTTTGAAGCTGCAATGGAAGAGCAGCGCCGTCGTGCGCGTGAATCCAGCGGTTTTGGTGCTGATTACAACGCGATGATCCGTGTTGATAGTGCCTCCGAATTCAAAGGCTATGAGAGCCTGGAACTGAATGGCAAAGTGACGGCCCTGTTTGTTGACGGTAAAGCGGTCGACAGTATCAGTGCGGGTCAGGAAGCCGTTGTTGTTCTTGATAAAACTCCGTTCTATGCGGAATCCGGTGGCCAGGTTGGCGATAAAGGCGAACTGAAAGGTAACGGCTTCAGCTTCAGCGTAAGCGACACTCAGAAATACGGCCAGGCAATTGGTCACCAGGGCAAACTGGTTTCCGGTTCACTGAAAGTGGGCGAAGGTGTTCAGGCAAACGTCGATGAAGCACGTCGTGCACGTATCCGTCTGAACCACTCGGCAACGCACCTGATGCACGCTGCGCTGCGTGAGGTTCTGGGTACGCATGTCGCACAGAAAGGCTCTCTGGTTAACGATAAAATTCTGCGTTTCGACTTCTCTCATTTTGAGGCGATGAAACCATCTGAAATCCGTGCGGTTGAAGATCTGGTGAACGCGCAGATCCGCCGTAACCTGCCAATCGAAACCAATATCATGGAGCTTGAGGCGGCGAAGAAGAAAGGTGCGATGGCACTGTTTGGTGAGAAATATGACGAACGTGTTCGCGTACTGAGCATGGGCGACTTCTCTACCGAATTGTGCGGTGGTACTCATGCTTCCCGCACTGGTGACATCGGTCTGTTCCGCATCGTTTCCGAGTCTGGTACTGCGGCGGGTGTACGTCGTATCGAAGCGGTAACCGGCGAAGGCGCGATTGCCAGCCTGCATACGCAGAGCGACCAATTGCACGATATTGCACAGTTGTTGAAAGGCGATAGTCATAACCTGGGTGAGAAAGTGCGCGTTGCGCTCGATCGTACCCGTCAGTTGGAAAAAGAACTGCAACAGCTGAAAGAACAGGCTGCAGCGCAGGAGAGCGCAAATCTCTCCAGCAAAGCGGTAGATATCAAAGGTGTTAAACTGCTGGTTAGCGATCTGGCCGGGGTTGAGCCTAAGATGCTTCGCACTATGGTTGACGACCTGAAGAACCAGTTAGGTTCAACGGTCATCGTTCTGGCCACTGTGGCTGAAGGTAAGGTTTCTCTGATTGCGGGCGTCTCTAAGGATGTGACCGACCGCGTTAAAGCAGGGGAACTGATCGGCATGGTTGCTCAGCAAGTGGGGGGTAAAGGTGGCGGTCGTCCGGACATGGCGCAAGCCGGTGGTACGGATGCGGCGGCACTTCCTGCAGCATTGGCCAGCGTTGAAAGCTGGGTAAGCGCGAAACTGTAATAACTACAAAGCACAAGCAGACGCCATAGCGGCAACGTTATGGCGTCTTGTACACTGCGCTATCGATAATGATAAAGTCAGGTTGAGTTTGTGTATATCGGCTAAACTTACGTTTAACAGAATGTGATGCCGTGACTGCTTACACTTTACGTGTTTGTCATCGCTTACTTTTTGGCGTTATATGATGGATAATGCCGGGATACAAGAGACCCGACTCTTTTAATCTTTCAAGGAGCAAAGAATGCTGATTCTGACTCGTCGAGTTGGTGAGACCCTCATGATTGGGGATGAGGTCACTGTGACAGTTTTAGGGGTGAAGGGTAATCAGGTACGCATCGGCGTAAACGCCCCTAAAGAAGTATCTGTTCACCGTGAAGAGATCTACCAGCGTATCCAGGCTGAAAAATCCCAGCAGTCCAGTTACTGATATTATCGCGTCTCGCTGTCGGGCGAGACGCAACCCTCCTGCTATTCTTCCTGCTTAAAGTTACCATTCGATTTCATTCACTCTGTTTTTAACCTTCTCAGCTCTCTTATCTCGCATAAAATTTACGGTCACACCCGCAGAAGTCTGTACAACTGGCCGAAAAATCCGTTTATAAAACACCCTCTTTGCGGGTTTTACATGCGAATTGCCTGCGATTTGTGCAAACGATAAAAGCGCGTGGAAAATTGTTTGACTTATAAGTCCCAGAAAGTAATATATGCGCCACGCAGCGACGAGAAGCTCTTAACGAGTTACTCGAAGCACTCGAAAGAGGCGTTGTGTGGTGAGGTGGCCGAGAGGCTGAAGGCGCTCCCCTGCTAAGGGAGTATGCGGTCAAAAGCTGCATCCGGGGTTCGAATCCCCGCCTCACCGCCATTTTGCATCCGTAGCTCAGCTGGATAGAGTACTCGGCTACGAACCGAGCGGTCGGAGGTTCGAATCCTCCCGGATGCACCATCTATTACTTCATATTACTTTCGAAGTGATATGAGTATCGAGCAGTACAGTAGTAAATCCTGATGCATCCGTAGCTCAGCTGGATAGAGTACTCGGCTACGAACCGAGCGGTCGGAGGTTCGAATCCTCCCGGATGCACCATCTATTACTTCATATTGCGTTCGAAGTGATATGAGTATCGAGCAGTACAGTAGTAAATCCTGATGCATCCGTAGCTCAGCTGGATAGAGTACTCGGCTACGAACCGAGCGGTCGGAGGTTCGAATCCTCCCGGATGCACCATCT
>NZ_WLVC01000037.1:0-49250 GCF_016859735.1 Lelliottia sp. RWM.1
TCAGACATACTATGCACAGATATAATCACCCGTCCGTCCTTGTGATTATCGGAAAAGGCCATGCACCGGAGTCGGCAGACCGGTATGCAGTGATGTGACTTTAATCTTTATCAGCAGGCGCATTTCGTATTAAGGGAGCAAGTGTTAGCAACCCTGCCCAGGACGGAAGGACACTATCAGGACTGAACGCCAGTTTGGCGATTAAGGGGGTTAAATCTGCCAGTGGCTGACAGTGCCTTCTGATGCTGCTCAGACATACTATGCACAGATATAATCACCCGTCCGTCCTTGTGATTATCGGAAAAGGCCATGCACCGGAGTCGGCAAACCGGTATGCAGTGATGTGACTTTAATCTTTATCAGCAGGCGCATTTCGTATTAAGGGAGCCAGTGTTAGCAACCCTGCCCAGGACGGAAGGACACTATCAGGACTGAACGCCAGTTTGGCGATTAAGGGGGTTAAATCTGCAAGCGGATGACAGTGCCCCAGCTGCTGCTCAGTCACACCACGTCCTGATAAAATCTCCTGCCCGGTAATGTGATGACCGAAAAAAGCCCGTGCACTGGTGTCGGCAGACCGGCACGCAGGAATATGACGTTAATCTGTATCAGCAGGTACATCTCGCATTAGGGAGCAAGTGATAGCAACCCCGCCCAGAACTGAAGGCCAGCATGAGGACAGAACCCCAGTTTGGCGATTAAGGGGGTTAAATCCGGCAGCGTGAGTAAGTGCCCGTGCTGTGTTAAAGAAATATTCCCTAAGGACAATCTTCCGCTCGGCCTTTTGTATAAAGTTGTCACCCCGGGAGCGGGGATCACTTTACCTGCTTAGCCTAAATCTTACGTCAATCGCTATCCGGAATTTTAGCTTAATGGTCCTGAGTAAGTTAAAAGGGCTACCCATAATGACGTCCCCAGATGGTGATAAAGGAGTTAATTCCGCCTTCGGCTTACAGTGCCGCAGCTGCTGCTCAGCAACACCACGCCCTGATTAAATCTCCCGCCTGTCCTTGTGATGACCAAAAATAGTCCGTGCACTGGCGTCGTAAGACCGGCATACAGGAATGAGGCGTTAATCTTTATTAGGTGGCAGGATTCGCATCATGGGAGCAAGGGCCCTAGAACTGTAGACTAACATTAGAAAATCACAGTTTGGCGATAAAGGGGGTTAAATAAGTTAAAAGTCTTCGGTGAGCAAATTGGATAAATTTTCAGAAACCAAACCGTTAATAATAAACTTTTAGAAGAATGATTAAAGGATATTAAGTTTTGTATGCAAAATGACACCAGTGATCTGTTTTCACTAATAATGCCGCGCTACTTTGATTACCTTTGGTAAACAAAAATGTAATTTACGTGATTTTCATCTTATAATGTCAGTATTGAAGTTATAAATTTTGTTTACTTAATGCGTACACAACCTAACTGCGATTTGTATTTATGTCACTGTTTTTACACCACATTAATTATAAAACCAAAATTTGCAGCACAGTGATGAACTCATTAAGTCACAACCTCATTTGTTTACTTAAGGCATACAATAAAAAACCAGATTCTTATGAGACATCTGGTTTAATTATTTTTGCTTGAAGATATTTACTCTACGCGGCCAAACCCGCTGCTACTTCTTGAGCATAGAGAATTTCTATTGCCTCGCCATAGCTACAATTCTCGCGGCTTTGAATTTCCCATAATTTACTCCTGTCAGCACTATCCGTAGTAAAACAAAGCTCCATTTTCCGGTCTACGTATAACCGACAGATCTCTTGGAAGTTTTCGAACCTGACTAACATCTCTGAAAACACCTTTTTGACTGTACGAATATTTTTCATACGTTCATATTCTGCATCTGAAGTAGAAAAATATTTATTAGCCTTCATTGCTTCAATGCTTTCTTTTTCTTGTTTCATGATTATCTTCCAAGGCGAGTTAGCAGTCAGGGCCCGGCCAACAGAAGAAGTAAAATAATCTTCAAACGACTGTGTGATACAGATGCCAGCGCAGTTTGTTTTCCTGAACCTACGCCATGCCGCTTCGAGGAAGGAAGAGAAGAATTGGTTTGATTGATTTCCGGCACCTGATGAATTATCAGGACGAATGTACTCCCATGCTTCATCAAGGATGAACAAGCGACGACGCCCATCTTTTTTGATGAACATTGCATGCTGAGCAGCCTGAATGATAGACATTAATACAACTGTCTGAAGGTGGGGGGTGCCTTTTAGCTCCTCCAGTTCCAAAACAATAAATCTGCTGTCGAAGTTGATTGGAGGCAACGTATCGGTAAACCGGTGCCCATAAATTCCACCTTCGCACCATGCTCCGAGTTGCTCCCCAATATCCTTTATACGTTTGTCTTCATGCTTCTTGCAACGCAGAGCAAAGCCGGTTATTGAACCGGTCCGACCTGATTTTCTGGATTCTTGGTACTCTTCTGCAATAAGCTGAAGCATCACTGATTGTTGATAATCATCGATAAGGCCTTTCTCTGAAGCCATAATTTTTAGCTGATTCAAAACCATTATGGTCTGAGCAACTTTGTCTTTTTCTGCATCGTTTGAAGTTGATTCACCGGTAAATTCAGGTGCTTCGTTAAATACATCGTCGTTAACAGTGATGTCAGTTAGGAAGGCAAAGGGATTTAGGGTGAAGTCAGGGGTTTTACCGAAATCAATAAATTGACTGTTTGTATATTGTTCCGCAATCCCCTGGTAAGAACGGCCCACGTCCACAACAAATACTTGAGCACCGTCAGGATCATCATCTGGGTATTCGTTTTCTAAAAAATGCTTAAATGTTGAGCGATAATGAACGAGGTTATTAGATCGCGGTCCAGCTCCAAGATAGTTATTGATTAGATATGCTGTCCAGAATGACTTCCCTGCACCTGACGTTGCACCAATAACCATGTTATAGCTTGCAGAAGTCTTGAAAATATCAAGTCCCATGAGTTGACCTTCACGAGAAACTAAACTCAGTACTGGTCTATCTGTATTACCTTTCCAGGGCCCAAAGATCGGTGTCATATGAGCCGCTCCGGTGTTGCTCACTACTTCGGAACGGTCAAGGTCGAAAATTGTCTTTGGGTCATTGCACATTGGCAGACATGACATAAATGACGGGAAAACGATAAAGGAATCATCTGCTACTTTGACCCGGCTTTCGAGGTAAAAGGATTTGAGATCGTTAGCTGCTGTCTGCACAGAATTGGCATTACTACCCATAACAGTGAAAGTAAGATACCCTCTTAAAAGCTTTGCGCCATCCTCAAGCTCGCGAGTTACGGCCATGTAGTCATTATCCATATCCCGCAGGCGAGGGCAGAATGTGACAACTGAAGGTATACTTGCCTGTTTATTAGTGATTGCTTTGTAGCGGACGTTTTCTTTTGACAACTTGAGCGGATCGGCAAACTGAACAGTCTGAGTGATCATAAATGGGCTGAAAATTGTCTTACGTCCATGCATCCAGTTAACTACTAACTCATACATACAACCGAAATTGACGTATTCAGGAAACTTTACAACGGAAAGTTGTTTGAAGTAACGATGCTCAGATTCGTCGTCACTTTGTGTGACTGATGAGAAATGATTTTCTGTGACTGTATACTTACGGCCGGGAACGTTAACTTGTTCATTAAGCCTTTTCATAGTGTTAACGTCTATGAAACCTTCAGCCCACCGGGAGTTCTTTCCGGGGTTTACGACCTTATCTATACAATAGAGCCAGTTTTCTGCATCGACCTTAAACGGATGCAATCCAATCGTAATTAACTTACTTACAAGTTCAGAGTAAAGTGAATCGATACGCGAATGTTCCAGCTCGGTAGGAAGGGCAGACTGTAAAGGAATCGATAGCGAGATCCATACCTGAAAATCCCTCAACATAAGGTTATCATGATCAGGTTTTAAAGGCTTATGCATACTTCTGTCGTAGTAGTCCAACTGATAACCATTAAGCAGATCTGCTTTAAGCTTATCGTTCCCAGTCATACGCCCACCTCGCACAGCTGACCAAGCACTAAGCTGTAAAGTCAGGTCTGGCAATGCAGTCAGAGATATTTGACAGACAGTATCTGTAGGGAAATCCATTTTGAACATTTCAGCAAGAACATCTTGCTGATTATCAAAAACTCCAGGGGATGGATTACAGATAAACATAAACCCTAATCTGTTGCCATCAATCAAAAAATAGTGAGTCCCTGCTAATTGATCGTAAACAGGGATAAACCCACCTAATTGATGGCGATTTAAACCGCTATTGTAATTATTGATAGCTTCCATATTTGACCTTACAGTTGTCTAACAATGCCGTTCGAAGAGACAGCTTTAGTTGCTTTTTGTTGCTGCTGCATATTTTCCCGGGCCGCATCCTGTACTTCTAAAGGAACTATGCGAGCTGGGTTTGAGGTCGAATTCTTGCCAGCAATCCATGTTTGCGGTTTTACGTTGACATAAACGTAGCCGGGAAGATTAAGCGCATCGTTATCATCGGTATAAGGTGCAAAAGTAATTCTCATTACTTTCCCCTGTTGCAGAACAGCAAGTGGTTCAGGAGCCACTACAGCTTGTTTATAACCTTGCGAACGGTATTGCTGGATCTGCCCAGGGTTGAGAGTCGGGTTAACGGGCTGGCCATTGTAAAGAGAGTACATATCCTTACCAGGGCTGATATCAGAATTAGGTGCAACGTAGCGTGGGGCATTTCCAGCAGAAACCGGATAGCTTGTTTGTTTAACGACTTCCGCAGCCGGATGAACGAAAGGGTTACCAGTTGAAGAGGCAGTGCTATAACTGCTAGTCATCCTTACGTTTGAATTAACCGGTACACCAGAAATAGGCCGTGGTCCAATGGATGAAGTAGGGGCACCCATTTTTAAAGTTTTATCGTACATGACAGGTAACTGACCAACTGGCTTAATTTCGGTTTTTGAATAAGCCACAGGCTGATTTTTAAGGGTAGTAGACTGTGGATATTTGACTTCCCCTGGAGGGCTAATTTCAGTTGGATAACGGCTGTCATTGACAGCCGATTTCTCCTTTCCCGATTCCGACTCTTCCCCCGCCAGTGCAGACAGATCATCTCGATTATTAGTTAACTCCATAACTTCGCGAGGACCTTTACAGATAACGCCCTTTTCAATGCCTGGACATTCGGATTCGGAACTACCGATGGAGCACCCCGTAAGATATGAGGATGTACCTACAACCAGAGCACTGAGTACCAATCTTTTGATGTTCATAAACTAGCCTTAATTTGTCTCAAATGGATTTTTTAAGAGAGGTTCAACGCTTTGGTTCAACCAGTAGTCGAAATCTTTTGGAATGCCATTACCAGCCAAACCATCCTGTCTGACAACTGAAGGTACACCCTGCAATTTATAAATTCCTGCGAGCATCAATGACGCTACCAAAGGTTCCGCCGGACATTCTTCTGCTTCTTTTTGAGAGAGCAATCTTTTTTCAATGTCGGATTTGCTTCCCATTAGCCAACGAAGAATATCGAGGTTGTTTATTTTTCCTTTTTCTTTACTACACCAGAGCCTTCTAAGCTCTTCTTTTGGCTCACCGGGTGAGGGAACTAAAACAATATCTATCCGATACTTGTCCCGATCTGCATAGAATTTCTTAACAAGTTCCATGCAACCGTCACAATCAAGTGTTATGAAAATGGCTGCTTGTCTTTTAAGCTTTGAATTTCCCAGAGGAATGGACGCTACAGTTTCCAGAGGGAAGGGGGCCTCATCAAGACTAATAAAATAGGAATTCCTGATTTCTTCTACAGTCAGAACAGGTTTACGTTTAATTACATCAACAAGGCTTCCCCCAGTAAGGGAGTATCGGCCATCGGTCGTTACTGCCATTAGCTGCGAACGTTCGTCCTGAAAGAGGTATAGCCCACCAGAAGGAATGTATATGGCATCCTTAGGTTTATATCCTTTCATTTTTGATAACACACCCGAGATCTGACTGGGTGAAACGCCACCTTCCTTTGCCTTTGCCATTAACGCAGCAGCATCACTATTAGTTAGGACCTGCTCTGAAGCATAAGTGACCGTATTCGCCATAATGGCGAAAGCCGCCATTAAAGGGAAAAGTAACTTTTTCACTATTGGGTGCCCTCTACTTCTTTGCATTATAAGAACTTGATTGTACCGCTTCAGAGCTATCTTCAAGTTCCATATAAGTGACGATTTCAACACTATCCGGTACAGTAACGGCAAGCGTTGCATCAATAATTAAATAGCCACGGTCACGGTAGATCTTCATTAATGTTCTGAAATATTCTTCGAATTGAGATCTATCATTGTCAGCAGTACGGCCTCCGTGATGCTTGAAAAATTCCTTACGTAATTCAGGCATGTCAAGCACTGCAATCTTGTACGAAGGCTGGGATTGTTTATTGAAGTAATCGTAAACATTCATAAAGCCTTTATAACCATAAATAATGACCAATACGGCAAAGGCGAAGAAAAATAAATACTTCAATATTTTTTCAATATCAATTTCGAAGGTAATTTTTTTTGTTGTCCTTTCTCGCACCATTTTTTTAGTGATTTCAGGTCCAGCTGATTCAGGCGATTCTTTTTTTTCTAAACTATCCATTTAAACCTCAGCGACTGGTCAGATTCGTTGGAATTGTAGTTCCGGTCTGAACGACAAATGTAATAGCTCGGCCAGGGCTAATTTCTACGATTGGCCACTGTTGTTCTGCAATTGCGGTGTAGTAATCGACGAGTCGATTAAGACCACCTTGAGCTGCACCAGCCCCGGCTAATGCCCCAAGTGCACCAAAATTAGGGGACTGATACTGAGCCTGTGAATTAGGGTCGATGTTAAGTGAAGATACCTTACTGGGACTTAAGCTACCGGCAAGTGAAGAAAGTCCACCGGCAAATGCAGCTCCTGCAATTGCGTTACCATTTCGGCTGATAAGCGTGCCTCGGATCCCATTTTTTCCGTCATTTTCACTTACAGCATATGCTTCCAGTTTTACGTCAAAAGCTTTCCCTTTTGAATTAACACAAGAGATAGAAGTGGCACGTATGTAAGCACGCTGTGACGCCAGATCACCAACAGCTGAACCCAGAAGGTTACAGTCACGCAAATCCATGGTGAAATTATTGGGCATGATGACATCTTTTTTAATACGCATCGTTACTGGCATTGGTTCTGATTTGGAAGAAAGGCTTGTAGGCGCTTCAAGCCCGGTAATCAGAACACCAGTGATAATAGATGTTGCCGGAAGAAACATTTCATCTTTTCGGGCAGCATGCCGCGCTTTGCTATCAACTGGCGCAGTACCATCACCTCGTACAGTCCGAGTTGGCGCTTTATCTCCTGCAATGACCTCTCTGCCTTCCTTGATTCTGTTTTCAGACACGGGCATAACCTGAATGACACCATCGGTACCATTAGTCTTAATGGAACTTTGTGTGATTGTTCTCATTGGGCTATTACGCGTAGGTGTGATAGAAGCGTAATTAGGGTTTACGCCATTAATCGGCGCATTAGCATTAAGCTGATAAGGAGCTGCCGGTGCCTGCTCATTAATCGTTTTACGCGAACTACCAGCATCCAAGTTACGATTGCCGTTTCGATTTGTCTGCATATCATTAATTTGCTGAGACAGCTGCTGAAGTTGAGAAGTTAAACTTGCAACTTGGGCTTTAGTTTCCTGTTGGGCTTTTTCTGCTTTTTCGCGGTCCTCTTTCGCCGCATTTTGGTCAAGTCGGTTTTGCTTAACCATTTCTTTATATACTTTCTGGCTTTCTTCATTACTCAATTTGTTCATTTGCGAATCATCTAACAACAAATTGGTCTGCATGTCTTTTTTCTGTGTTTTCTTTTCTTTCTTAACTGGTGTGGAAAAAATAGACTGGCTAATAATATAAACAATCACTACCAGCAGAGCGCCAATAACAGAAAGTCTGACGGTCTTATTTTCCCAGGCCTTTTTAATGTCCATGATTAGCTCCACTTGTAGGTTTCTGGAATCGTTTAATTTTTAGATTTCGTTCGCTGTCAGACATCTGAGGAACGATATAGGGTTCACCTGCTCTGGCCCAGTTTTCACGAACAGATGGATGATTCATTTCAGCTTTATCTATCTGGCTCGTTCTAGATATTTCATGTTTGTAATTAGGTTCCAAAACGTTACTTTTGTGATAGTCAAAAGCATTCTCCTCATTAATATTGCCCTCTCCTACAAATTTATCAATAAGAGTTGGATCGTTCATTATTACTGTCTGAACGGGAAAAGCGTTACTGCCATCTTCGATACTAATGGGTGCGTCCGGAACGATTAATACACTCCTTTTTGGTATATATTCTGACCTGTAGTAAAAGCTGGTTAAAGCAAATACGACAAAACCAATCACGGTGGCCCCAAGCAGAGCAGGCAAAGTAACTTTTCCCATATTATTTTCTGATTAGACTTGGTCTGGTTGTAACCCGGGCCTCGCGTTCCTTGAACAATTTATCCCGGACTATGTAAAGCTCTGTTTCTTCTCCCGGTTGCAGGTATGCTTTATCAAATAAAGCACTTGCAATAACGCCTTCTGCCATACACTGCTGATCAGCAACGATTTGACCGTATGGTTTATCGTTTTTCACAAGAATTACATCAATAAGTTCACGTGAGCCAACCAGTCTCTGACCGAGCTTTGCATACATATTAAAGTTACATGGTGACTGCTCTGGCGCAGGAATACGAGAAAGTCGGTCCTGTTGTAAACTGAATCCTGAAGGGACCTCACCAAGAGCCACAGGAGTCAATAAATCAATGATTCTTTGTTTATGATCGTCTTGTTTTGGATCCGTTGGAGCCAGTTCTTCTGACTGGGAGCGGGCCAACATTTCCTCATAGTTTTGCTTATCCAATGAGGTTTCACGTTTGGCTTGCATAGATGGGCTTAAAGATGTAGTAACTGAAATCATCGCACCGGGAACATCAAGCGGTACCAGGGTCAGGTTATAGGTCGATTCAGGTACCTGATCTTCAGACAACATAATCCCGATTGGTTTATCGGTATTAGTTGAAATAAAGACATCGCCACCATTAACAAATATGCTTGCCTCTTCAGCAGGGGTAGAAGTACTGACAGAAGCATTCTTGAAGCTGGTCGATATTCTGTTTTGAAGTCCTCGTGAAACTGGCAGTACCACATTCCCACCAGGCGGCACATTTACACGCTGAACTTCTTTATATCGGTTACGAGCTTCGACATAAAGTTCATCGGCTTTTGACGTGGCGGTCGCATTGGTTGCATTCTGCTGGGAAGAGGTACCTGTTGGTCTCCCATAGCTATCAATTGCACCAGATCGGGTCTGTGCGTCAAATCCGGGGAGACTAGGATTATTTGATAATGCTCCAGTAATAGCGCTTACCGCAGGCGAAGCATTGCTGGCTGGGGAAAGTTGCACGGTAGGGAGATCAGTTGTAGGTTTTTGTCCCTGCGCATTACCGGCTTCACTAAGGTTTGTTTGTGCACCTGACTGTTCAGAACCAGCTTGACCCGGAATAATGGCTTTTGCAGCTCCATTCTGAAATCCGTCAGCACCAACTGGCATTACAACCGGGTTATTAATTGTTGCTGGCAATTGGTATTCTTCAGCGATTACGCAGTTCGAAGTCGTGAGCATGATCAATGCTGTAATTGCGTTGAAGCCTAAGCCCTTTTTTTTAATCATCACTTGTTACCTGTAGACGGTGGCGGATTATCCAGCGTTGCCAGTTGCTCTTTGCCGTTTATCGTAATTTTTTTAATATTCGGTGTTCCGGAATATTGATTTACATATGCAATTCTTGGGCGACCATTTTTCATCCCGAGAACCCATTCATAAGTCCATTTCGATGATTCAGTTTTGTCCGGAACATTTACAAGTCGAGTCGTTTTGGTACCCCAGACATAGACCATGTCATTTTTTGGATCAAAGTAAATATCATTAGGCTTAAAGGTCTGCTCAACACCACGAGCCTGCATGATATTTATCTGCTCCTGTAAAGACTCACTCGTTTTAGCCTGTAGTTCAGGTGAAAGGGCATCGAGGACATAGGCCGTCACAAAGGAAATATTAGTTGGATTAATATTCCCTAAAAGGGTACTAAAAAAGAGAGCCCATTGTGTTTTATAAGATTCCGATGCTTTGTTACCAACAACCGTGATCTCTTCATTCATGTTTGGAGGGGTAACAATCGTCACTGGGTCAGTGAAAAAAAGAATCTTTGCAACCAATAACCCAATGACGGCTATTGAAACAGTATTAATGCGGATAAGTTTTGTATCACGATTAATCAGGGCGCTGTATGTAATTCCAGCACCTGACGCTTCAGCTTGTGGGCTAAATCGTTTTTTAATGTCCAAAAAACGTCCCTTAGCACTTTCATCTTTCTTTACGTATGACTGTTCAAGATCACCGTTTTCATCCTTTTTAGATTTTTTGAAAAAAGGGATGTTAATGCCACTTAGCATTTTCATTCATAGCTCCATCAAGAATACAAATCTCTGATAAATGGATCGTTGAAATAACGGCTACTAAAAACTGCTTTACCTGGCAAAAAACCGAGCCACCAGAGTTTGTGTTTTAGCAATCCTCTTATTCCTGACTCAGCTGCTTTGTTATACGCAATCCAATACACAACCGCTGCTACAACAGAAAACCCGAAGCATTCGAAGATATTCCCAAATGCAACCAGAATGAATGCAAGCCCTAATTTTTTGGCATCCCAAAACAAAATCAGTAGAGGCATGTTGATCCTGAAAGGGAATCTATAGGTATGCTGAGGAACGTCGTTCTGCTTACTCATTAAAAATCCAGAGAGGGGGATGAACCCCCTCATGCATGATTAACAATAAATTACAGCGGTACGCCAGCATCCATAAAGGTGCTGATAATTTTCTCGCCGTTGGCCATTACCAGCATCATGAATAATGAAACCAGTGCCAGGCCCGGGTTAGGCTTAAGGACAGAGAAATATACGCTTGAGATCAACATCGCGGCTGCCAGAATTTTGCCCGGAGCTCCAGTCATACTTTCACTCATGTATGACCAAATATCTCCCAGTGCCCCATCATCTGAACCCGCATATGCCAGACCGCAAAAAAGCACGGTCAGCAGAACAAACAAAATCACTTTTGCGCTTTTTGTTTTAAAAAGTGCAGCCGTGTTAGATTTCTTTTCACTAAGGCCAATATTTAAAGAAAGTTCCATAATTACTCCGTGTAGATTTGAGTTCACGTAAACGCGAATGAATAATACTTTTTTATTCCGATCCTTCCGTTCGCATAAACCCCCTTTTTTTAACGTTTAGCGATTGGTGAATTTTTAAGCAAAGGGCCTAAAGCATAATCTTTGAAAGGTACCAGTGAACGCTTAGTAAAAGTTTGAAAGAGGGGAGGGGGTAAGATTACGTTAAGCTCAATCCTGAAGCTGATGAGACTCCTCAAGCATAAAAGTCACTTTTGATGGTTTGAAAAGCTCTAACTAGATATCGGGCAGGTAACTAAGCTTCATATCTAATCTTTTTTGTTCCCTTATTATCTATCTCTTGATTCTGAGAAGGCCGCATATCACTGTGCTCCCTGGTTCGGCAACTATCAGTTGGAGAAACTACATACAATCCTCGGGCCGGTGCGTCATTCATCTAAATGCCTTTTACACCTCTGGGCGTGAGTGGGACTTTGTCTTGTCCATACGAACATCATTCATTCGAATGCTTTTGGCCAATGCTATTTAAGCAAATGCTTTCTGGCTGAGTCCTTTTGCGAATGAGTCTTTGATATAACTGCATGAATTTTGGGTTGTTTGGTGTACTAACAAAACAAAGGCATTTCTTTGAATGCCATTGGAGTTGTGATGCTTCTGATATTTTTTTGATCTCATATCAAGCACATAGTCCTTCTGATGCCCAATGTCATAGATGTCTTGGACCATTCTCGCTCTTAACAAAGCTGAACTGTGTGTCATTCGACCTAATGCCATTCACCAAAATGCCTTTTTATACCACTGCATAGCTATGCTCGGGATACAGTGGCAAACAAAAGCATTTCAATGAATGAATTTTTGGGATACCGACATCAAAAGCATTTGTATGAATGTAAGAGGCGTAATCCACAAAAGGCATTCACGTGAATAGAGTGCGCACGAAACCATCTTGCTCAACGGCATTTAATGAATGGGCTAGCATGTACGCTTGAGTCAGAAAGGCATACAGATGAATAGTCAGGAGTTCGTTTGAAAAGTTACTTTTTTGCACATTAAGCCGAGATGTAAGACCAGTAGTAAAAGAAGCACTAAGCATAGCACTGATAAATAACTTATTTTTCAGCAGGTTATAACCAGTGCATACCAGATAGCTTTCAACCTTGTTTGGCAAGGGCCAGCTTAGGGCTTCTTTTGAAGATCTGAAATTGTATGTCGCGACCTTTCTTAACTTCTTGAT
This sequence comes from Lelliottia sp. RWM.1, assembly GCF_016859735.1. Classification (NCBI taxonomy): domain Bacteria; kingdom Pseudomonadati; phylum Pseudomonadota; class Gammaproteobacteria; order Enterobacterales; family Enterobacteriaceae; genus Lelliottia; species Lelliottia sp. RWM.1. Next base: position 12,445 of record NZ_WLVC01000037.1, read on the forward strand.
AATCGAGATATCCGATAGATTCAAGTTCCCGCATTGCTTTACGAATTATCTGGTTTTGCGTACGAATAGGGGTTGTAAGAAGCAACCTTTCCCTCAACCGTTTCATATTAACGAACAACGTACCAGCTGGCATTGCTTCAAAATAAATATAGAGAGATTGCGCAGCTTCTTTTTTAGCCAAAATGTATAGAACCTGAAGGCTTAACAATGTCTTATGGTCGTAACGATACAGTTCCCACATAGAAGGATCCCCAACCAGCTCAACAGTATCGCTTTTTGGATCAATCATAGCCTTCTGCACCAGATGCGTTACTGTGAACCGACCACTACGAGAGTCTGAGAAGGCAAGCACTACCGATGCAAGGTTCATTAATGACTCTTTAAAGCGCGCACGAGTTCGTTTGTTGATGTTTGTTGAACTGATACCACACATCTTCGCAAACTCGTTAAAAGTCAGGCTAATCTTCTCGGAAGTAAAACCATATTTACTGAAAGCCATGATGATCCCGAGCCAGCACTTAAAGTCGGTAGACATAGATAGTTTGACACCAGTTATCTTGATGTCGTCATAACCCTCCGATCTTGCAATTTCCATACACGAAAGCTCATCAGAGGCATCAACTTCAAAGTTTCGGTCGCGGTTTTCTTTTGTGCCGACAGGGGTAAATACACTCAATCTCAGCAGGGCCACGGGCTGAACCGACTTGGACGAGTTAGGCGTCAGTTGATAAGTCTTACCTGATTCATTACTGGTTACGTCAAAAGGATGGATTAACTCGTTGTTTTTAATCATTAACTTAACTCGTCGGTGATAAGATTTTCATTTGGCAAACTGTTTATAACATATTCTTGCAAATGCTTTTTACGCATTTACCTAAATGCCATAAGCATTCCAGTAAATGCCTTCCTTATTCATTCAAATGCTTTTCGCATGCATCCGAATGCCGGATCCTTTCATAAAGTTACTATAATCAATGAGTTAAAGATGCCGTGATCTTTACTTGAACTCTATTGATCTTTAGTGATCTAAAGAATTGATCTAACCTGTTGAAAACAATGATAAGTCCATATAAAACAAGGAATAGCGCTCCTTTATCAATATCTACAGATCGCAAACGGAAATGAAAGTGGGTTTACTATCATTGTTTTATTCAAGACAGTTTTTATTTTAATTTTATTAAGCAAATTTTTTGAGTTTACCTTTTAGATGTATCAGCCCTATTTGGCAAATTTGAGGTTCATGTATCATGTAGTAAACAGGAGGAAGATATGAACAACAGCAAACATACAGTCATTGAAGTGGATACTAATCTAGTTGAAATTGAAAAGGGATTTAATCCCCGAGAGGCGGTAATCGGAGATTTGTGTTACGAACAAGAACCTGTCAAATCGATGATTGTGTCAATCAAACAAGCCTTTAAGGAAGGAAGGCAGGTTGATATGATCAAGGTCGTAAAAAGAAAAGGTAAATATTTAGTTCGTCAAGGTCATACTCGTTTTCATGGCTTAAAATTAGCAATTTCTGAAGGTGCTAATATTCCAAAATTATCTGTTATCTTAATCGATTATAAAAACGAAATTGAAGAATACCTTGAGAACCTCGATGGTAACAGAAGCAATGGGCTAAATCCGGTTGGGCAAGCTCATGCATTAGCTCATGCTGTTAGTCTCGGGTATTCGGTTGAAGAACTAGCAATGCGATATCAACGATCAACTACCGCAATTCGTAATATGCTAAAAATCCTTGATATGCCATTAGAGCTTCAACGTTTGATTAGCCTAAATCTAATCAAAAAAACGCTCGCCATTGAAATAATGTTAAAATATTCCAACGATCACAAAATGGTTTTAAAACATATAGAAGGTTTCTTACCTGGCGTTAAGAATATTGAGACTACAACGAGCAAAATTGTAGGCATACCTGAACACAATGCAGCTGGAGCAGGACCAGACACCTTAAATAAAGGCGGACCAGAAAAGAAAAATTCGGCAGTCACACGTAAGACTTTGGGTATTAAGCGCCTCTCGCATAAGAAAACAGAACGGCTAAAATCTGAATTTCTTGAGCTTGTGGAAAGTACACATACGGAATCTATAACGAATACTCAAACAGAACTAAAATTTGGTAGAGATAGTGCACACTTGTTCAAAAATGTTGATAGTAAAAATGTAATATTTTCTGATGATGGTGTTCAAATAATCTTGAATGATGAAAAGCTAAATATTTTATTGTCTTTACTTAACGACGAAAATACAGCAATCATTCTTTCTAAACCAAAATTAGAAGAGCTTCTGGAAATTCGAGATCTCCTTAAGGAATAAAAAACCGAGGATTAGTTGAGTGATTAAACCTATAAAGCTGACTCTTATCGATAATTATAATGATTTGCTTCTAACTCATGAAGTCCTTAAACGCAACATGGAAGAGTTAGAACACGGTAAACGTTTTGACCAATTTCCTGAAGGGCATGACCACTATGAAAAAACTGTGAAAGAAGCTGTAGCAATCGTAGAGGCACGTTTGGAGGTGTTTCGAAAATGAAATCTCTTTTCTTTACTCTTGATGGTCATATGGTACCAGCCTCAGTGAATGTATCCCTTAACGGAGATGGAAATTATTATGCACCTATCGAAAGAGAATGTAACGAATGTGCGGGCACAGGCCACAAAGGGGCTGATGTATGTGAAAAGTGTCATGGGGTGCAAACAGTTGGACCCATTATTGAAAAATTAGTGGTACTAGAGCCAATTACCTTTCTCGATAACATTCCGGAACTGCGTGTTAACCCAACACTCGAAGCATGGAAATCCAGAAACCACGTACTTATTGAGAAAGCAAAAAAGGCTAACACTAAGTTTTCTAATAGTATATTGGCGCAACTAGACAATAACCGTTTTTTGACAGAACGCCAGCTGGATTGTTTCTTTACAACCTTTGATGTGATGTTGTCTGAAACTCCGGAAAATGAACAAGAAATTTTAAAACATAGCTACAATATCGGCCAGGTCATAAGCATTGAACTAACATTTACTGAAGTCAGGGCCGCGTACGCAAAAAGTAAAGGGAGTTATTTTTTTACATTTACTGGTAAAGTTAGAAATGACGGGATCGCTTTAACGGCCGATAAACAGGATCACATTTTATTGGGTGAACGTTATCATTTGACTGGAAAAGTCAGAAAATTCTATGATTTTGATTCGAAAAATTATGCTGCAATAACAGTTTTTAAGTTAAGTAAACTCCAAGACAGTTAAATGTTTTACTGCTTAAATATAGAGCCAAGACTTAAACTGTCGTTAGGACTCACTCACGTAATATTGTTGCTTACGCAATGGGTTTTATCCCTCATAAAGATCTGCGAGTATAAATCTTTTACATTTAAATTCCCCTCTATCACAACCTTTTCAATAGTAAAAAAATGATAATCTTATTAATTATAATTTTTAATTTTTTGTATACCAATACCATACAGTTAAGGCTAAAAGGTGATGATGGAGATGGACTTTAAAATGCACAATGATCTGGGTCTCGGTTTCATTTGTAAAAATGCAAGAACATCGTCAAAGCCAACGTTAAGAAAAGTTACTTTTCCGGTAAGCGCATATGAAACGTCTAAGCTTTCTTTAACCGGTTTTCAATGCCCCACAGCCTGCCGATTTCCTTTTTTTGTGCTATGCATGATAATCCATAACCATCTTTCGTCTGCATGCCCTATCAACCAAAATGAATGTTCAAATCATATATCGCAATTTTCTATCGACATTAAAGTACAAGATTGGCTTAGCCGTTCAAGAGTAGCGTTTATTGATTTCCATAATCTAAGAAATACAGATAAAACCACATTAATAACAGTGGAACATCTTGAAGCTTTACTTACTGTTATGTCAACTACTCTTGTCGCTTACGCTCCATATTCAAAAAAGAGACTTAACTTTAGCTTTCTAAATTCATTTACTTTGTCTAAAACTTCTCAAAGTTACACATTAACTTTCCCGGTAGTTCTCAGTCCGCTTTTAGATGCTCTTGGCGGTTTCATTCAGGAATGCATAACCGAAAAATTGTTAAAACGACGAAATTCGAATTTCATGGTTTACGAGTATCTTAAACGTTCAGGCCAGAGCTCTCATAAAGTGGAGGACATTAATAACGACTTACAGCTTAAAACTCTAAATATAAGACTTATGAGCGTCCTTACTGGGCTTTCTCAGCAAGGACTCATTTCATTTATTTGCGAAGGAAAGAGGGGCGACCGGAGAATAGAAGAGCTTCAGTTTATACCTTATGTTCAACGAACTCACCCTGAGGTATTAACTTTTCAGGAATGGATTAGCCCCGTTGATTAGAATTAACTCTATTTCAGCACGGCCAGTATTTCTGTTTCCGTTTTCCGTGTATTTGGCTTACTTCCTACGGATCGGTAAGCGCTGAGTCTGTGTATGACGAATCCACGCTCTTCATAGAGGCCCAAAGTGAATGGTGTCAGGCTATTTGATATCGCAACAGCAGCGCCTTTTCTGTGAGCGTCAACGAGCATATTTGCTAACAGCACGTGGTCGCTTTGGCTGAACGGTTTACCATCGTAACTGACAAAACTAGTTTTGCTTGTTTTGTCATATGGCGGATCACAATAAATCTGATCTCCTTCGCCGGTTGCGGCCAGAGTCTCCTCAAAACCAGCGGTGATCAGTTCAATACCTGAAAGACGAAATGAAAGGTAGTCTATTTTATTGAAGTCAAGCTTCAGTTCTGTATGTTTCCCCCAGGGCACTGAATAGATTCTTTCTGAGTTATAGCGGCACATACCGTTATAGCCCAGGCGATTCAGGGAGTAAAACAAAGCCGCTCTTTGAAGCGGTTGACCAGAAATACAGGTTTTGTTGAAACGGTCCCTCATCTCATAGTAGTCCTTTTCGACAAAGGTTTTATCCGCTAGGTTTTGGACCTGATTTATAAAGTTAGTTTTCTGTCTTTGAATAGTCCTGTATAGGTTGATCAAGTCTGGATTGCTATCTGCAAGCAATGCATTTTGTGCAAACATGTTCAGAAAAACGGCACCACCGCCTATAAAGGGTTCTACCCACCGGCAACTATGATCGTGTGGGTAGTGATGGCTGATGAAAGGCATCAGTTTCGTTTTTCCACCAGCCCATTTGATTATCGGCATGTGTCTGAGATGTCGAGTCAAAGTGTCTATACCTGAGAGAGAAATTTAGGTGCTGGTATCGTACCTAACCACGGGCTTTAACTAATAACTTAGGGAGCAAAAAAAAGTTGTTTAAGACGCACAGTTTTGACTTTCAGCATTGCGGATTTATAAGATTTTTCCTCACTGATACCTGAACTTTATGTTTTGGATTTATGTCTTTGTTTATGAAGCGATTTTGATGCCATCACAAGAAATGGGGAGCCCTCTTTTTTTGTGAAAAATCAGAATAGGCTCAAAAAGTACCTTTTTTGCGAAAAATTATGGATTTTTTTTTCGGTAGTATCCCCGCTACGCAGAAAGTAAGCAGAAAAATGTAACGGAGCCCCTATGAGTGTTTTACTGACAGAACCTACACAGCAAGCTAATGACAAGGTCTTTAAAACGGCCCATGTTGCCTTTTCAGTAGTTACTGGCACAGGTCGTTACGTCACTGGGCTTAAACAGTTCCGTGATGCAAACCCTGAACTTTGTACTGAAGTAAGTGACCAGAAAGCATGGGCTATCCACCCTTCAGTAATTCAGGTCACGCCAGGCTTCAACTCCCGCGAAATGGGAATGGGTGACGATTACTATAAGCTCCCTGAGGTTGAAGAACACATCTACAACATCAAGAATGCCTACATTCGAGGTGACTATGTAGACCCTATCCGAGTACGTGTCATTGATGGGGTACCTTTTGTTCGCCAGGGGCACTGCCGTTTAAAAGCCGCAATGATGGCATGTGATGAAGATCATGACATCACAATCCTTTGCGTTGAGATTAAAGAAGATGAAATTGGCTGTGAGCTCGCGACCATTGATGGTAACCGTGGTCTTGCGCTTTCTCCTGTTGCGCTTGGCGAGTCCTATCGTCGCCTACATTCTCTTGCTGGCTGGTCACTCGAACGAATTGCTCAACGTGAAAATAAAAGCCCGACGACCATCAGTTCTCTTATCCGCCTGACAACCTGTTCTGTTGTTATCAAGAAATGGATTCATGCTGACGCTATTTCGTATGTTAACGTGCTTTCACTGATCGATGAGCTCGGTGAAACAGAAGCAATTTCACGTATCAAGAAGATGATCGCGGAACTTGAGCAGGCCGATGCGAATGGCATCACGGTGAAAAAAACCCAACATGGTCAGGTACGAGTCAGACCTTCAGACTTCAAGCCAGCACGGATTCCGCCGGTTATTGCCACAAAAGCCGTAGAAGGCGTCAAACTCATCACCACCAGCTTATTACAGAAACTGGGGGATATTGAATTGCCGGAGATGACAGATTCAAGTGCTGACGAAGAAATCAACATTACGTTGAACCGCAGTACTCTGGAGATGCTGAGAAATCTTTCAAAAGAGATCACAGAATCAGAGAACAAGCAGCTTCGCCGTGCGGAGAATCGTCAGGCAAAACTTAATGGTGAGAAGCCAAAATACCCACGTAAAAAAAATGCTAAGAAGGCAGGGGAAGAGACCGATCAGGATACTGACCCACAGCCGGACGCAGAATAATTTACTTTTGGCAAAGTGTTGGTTTTGTCAGAGTCATTAAGGATTCAGGCTTTTTGCCCGCCTTTTTTAAACCTCCATGTATCGTTCTTGCCCCGTTTATGCGGGGCTTTTTTTTTGCTTCTTTCTATGAGTTGACATCTTTAAGTTTTATTCAGAGACATAAAAAACTTTTTCGTGTCACTGAACCTATTAGGTTACAGAGCGACGTTGCTATCCTGGTAAAAGTTTTTTCTAAAGGACCGGTAAAATGTCATCTCTTGATTCTGAAGCTAAACCCGATAATGCAGGTCACAGCGTACTGGCTTTAACAACCTCTCATAGCCTGGTGGTTAGCTCTTCTGAAACATTTCTTCCAGATATGCGCAAAGAGCTCGGCATTATCGCGGATCTTGTTGAGTCCTATAATGATGAACTCTGCTTGTTGAAACACATGGCTGTCCAGTTCAAAACCCACAATCACCAGAAACTTTATTCTTATCTCTCAGGCTACAACCACAGTATCTCTGAAGCGGATGCCTTGTTCGCGGAAAACGCTCTGAGATCTGAATACTGGAAACGCGTTATGGCACTCACTGATGTTTTGCCTATCATGTCGGATGCCAAACGTAACGAATGGGATAAGCAGTTTACGGCCGACCGCTATATTATGCCGCCTCAGGTGATCCCTGATTTCACAGCTGACGCTGTAGTAGGCACAGTCGTTGCTTTGCTTAATGACCGCAATCAATTTATTAAAGAAAGGGTTTACGACGTCTTCCAGTCTCTGAGCCGCAGTCATAAGACAAACAAAGCTTTTGGGTTCTCCACCCGCATGATCACTACCGGAGTTTGCGAGCCGTCTAAATACCCCTGGCAGAAATTAAGGGTGGATTTTAAAGAGTCTGGCATTTCACCACTGAGCGAGCTCCGCGTTATATGCGCATTCTTCCGTGGCGAACAGGTGAAGGCGATCCATAACACCAAATCATTGGTTGAGGCGTTGGTCGAACATGAGGGGTTCAGAAAATGGATCTGCATCGATGGCAACAGTATTCGTTTCAGGGTTTACAAAAATGGATCAATGCATATTGACGTCCACCCTGATATCGCCGAGCGGCTTAACAATATTTTATCAGCTATCGTACCGCTGGCATTACCTGCCGACCGCATGGCTCATAGCAAGAAATCTTTGGAGGCATTCCCTGTACTTAAGCAGTGCATCGACTTTGATACCCGGATGCAGCTTTCTGAACTAATGTTTAAAAATGACGGGGACAATAAATGGAGTTGCTGGACATCTTTAGGGTCTCTCGCCGAACGCAAATCTTCGAGTGTTGCCGCTGACACCCTTCGGTTCTTAGGGGCAACAGTAACAAAATACGATGTGACATTTTCCTATGATCCGTGTGAGGTTATTCGTTACATCGGCCAGATAGGGGAGATGCCTGATATTGTATCGCATCAGTTTTACCCTTCATCTTGCCGAATCAGCGAATATGTATATTCCCTGCTCGGTGCAGGGGAAGGGGATACCCTCCTGGAGCCTAATATTGGCCATGCGGATTTGCTTAAATCATTCCCTGCCGGTGTGATCGTTACTGGCATCGAGCTTGATACTTTGAATTGCCTTATCTCCCGGGCTAAGGGATACGATACGACAGAAGCTGACTTCCTCACATGGTCTAAGTCTAATCAACAGAAGAAGTTTGATTATGTCGTGATGAACCCACCTTTTGCCGATAACCGGGCCAGGCTGCATCTCCAGGCAGCTGCATCTCATCTCGCAGCCGGGGGATCTCTAGCAGCCGTTCTTCCATTATCTCTTCAGGGGCTCGATAACCTTCTGGGGGAAGAATTCCGGACGGAATGGATGGACGTTTTTGAGAACGAGTTTGAAAACACGACCGTTTCGGTTCGCATCCTGTACGCCGAACGTATTCAACAAGAGGAAGTCCTATGAGCAACCAACCCACCAGCCTGCCAGAAGAAGATATTGAGTTTGTTATGGATACCTTTCAGAGGAGCATGGGTAAATCCAAACCTGTCAGGGATACTCAAATAGAGGGCGAGAAACCGCAAAGTAAAGAGTCCGCAAACTCAACTGAAAACCCCGGTTATGAAGAATTCTTTTAATTACGCTCATGATATCCTGGTGCAGTTATTTAGAATGATATTTGAGGGATGGGGGACATTGTGATTAAAAGGCGTAACATTCGACGATCAGTTTATGGATTGCTTATTGTTCTTATCGCCGGAAATGTGTGGTTAGGCCTTAGAGCTGATAAAATTCATAAAGTGCGTTATCAGGATTTCTGGTCACCGGCAACTGTGATTAAAGTAACTGTAATGCCTTCAACGAATGAAATCCAGCTCAGTGGTAAAATCCCTAAATCGGTAAGAGTTTCAAACAATTATGTTGAGTACTCGTTACCGGGCACACTCTCGGACAAGACCATTTACCGAAGCGTGTTAGAAGATGAGATGCTCACTTTGCTTAATGCTGGAGGTCAACTTGAAGTTAAATACACTCTGGACAAGCAGACAAATCGAACTAAGGTATGCACTAAGTGCTTACGGGTGATTAAAGATATTAACCATCAATATTCAGCCACTGAGGTAAAGCATGGGCAGTCCTAAATTTGAAATTGCTGAGCAAATTAAAATGTGGATCGTTGTTTATCTAGTTTGCTTTTTAGCACTTTACTGTGTGTTAAGCGCTCTACATGCGCTTTATGATCCGCTAAATTTACCTGCCCTGACGTGGCCTATCAGCTGGTTCGTGGTGCCTGAAATGACAAGTTTTGGCAGTGCATTATTAGCTTTTGTCCTAACGCCAGGCCTTTGCTCTATAATTGCTGTTTTATTCGGTAAGTCTACCTTTAAAAAAGCTAAAACAAAAATATAGAGTTAATTAGATTGGTGGCTCAGGTTTATAAAACCTCTCACTAGAGAGGTTTATTTATTATTTTTGACTGAGATTAACAGCGTTTTCCATAAATGTATCAATAACAACCGTAAGAGACTGGCTGGTACCATGGCTATACTCAGGCCAAGGTAAAAAAGGATATGAAGAATACGCCATCAACATGATACTGGTTGGGCAACGCCAGTCCGTTGGAACACCTTTACTGTAATGGACAATCATAGCCGGGCGACTACAATCAATATCTCCAGCGTTTTTATCGAGTACGAAAGTAGCCAGAACGCCGGTGTCCTTCTGGGATACGAAAACAAGGCTGTCAGTAAAAATAAAGGCCATTAAGGAAGAGGCCAGGAAAGCGCCAGTAAATAAGGACTTCTTCTCTTTCCAAACGCGTCGAGCATATAACCCCATTAGCGCTACCGCTGAAACCATTCCGGACCACTGAGCACCCAAAGAAAAATCTGTTACTGTTTTAGATGTCATACTTTCATTAATAGTAATCATTGCGACAATGAATGGTGATGCAATTCCAAGTGTTGCTAGGACTATCAGCGATATTTCAGACCGGTTTTCTTTAGCGGATCCTTTACTTATTGCAGACATTGCTCTGAACATAACGAATGTACTGTTGAGCATCAGAAAACAGCATAAGAGCATGTATAACATTGGGTTTCCTCAACCTAGAAGTGATGGTTACCCTGTTATTTTACATAAATTTGACTCAACAGATGCTTTTAAAATCTCGCTTCCTTGAATTTAAAAACATATCAGCACAATTGGCAAACATAAAGGAGCAGCGTCTATCAAAAGTTACTTTTATGATTGGTTGAATACTCATTTTGAAGGCTAAAATCCAAAAAAGTGGGTACAAAAAGTTACTTTTGCGTCATCCAGATGCACTGCCGCCATTTTGCATTCTGTACGTTGGTTGCTTTCTCACTTGATGTCTCTTTTAACAGGCAAATTATCACTTTATCCGACCGGACCTTGTAGGCTGAATCCGTAGAATAAGGCTATAACCTATTCCCGGAGCATCATATGCGTAAAACTCTAATTGGCTGCATGGTTGCAACTGCCCTTGCTACTGTATCTTCGGCACATGCTCAGGTATTTAGCTACTCATTTACAGATACCAATAAGGCTGTTCGGAATATTAAGCCTGCAACACAAACATATCTTAATCCCGCTGGTGTTTTGACTCTGAACTTGATATCGGGTCTTGATCGGTACGAGCGAGTGACGGTCACACGAGACAGCGATAAAAAGGTTATGTATTCCTCCGTCTCGACCAAAACGAGCGTTGCAGATCGTATCGTTGCTGCCGATGGAACAGAATACTATGGAAAGGATATGGTTCTACCGGCGCTCGGAGAAGGGACCTTTACTGTAGTCAATGAAACTCTGGATATTCGCCAGACTGTAGTGAGCACATCTACTTATCATTTCATCGTTGATACAACTCCTCCACGCTATAAGAGTATTTATCCGAGTCAAAACGCAGGTTACGACATGGTACTTTCTGGGCCACTTTGGGAGTTGGGCCGAGGCGGTAGTGGCCAGTTTTCTATATTTGCAGACGGTATTGAGGATGCTAGTGGAATTGCCAAGATCCGTCTTGTCATTAAACGAAGTAATGGTTCTGTGGTCTCCGACAATAACCTGAGTTATGACACAGCCAATAAACGTGCGTTCTATCCGTGGATTAAAGATATGAACACCCAGGCTGGCATGCCCTCAAGTGATCTTGATGAAGAATTCACCTTCAATTTCATCGTTACGGACCTGGCAGGAAATACGCTTAACATTCCTCCCCAGCGGTTTTTATATGACGATCAAATGGGAGAATTTACGCCATTTGCAGTTCATGACTCACGTGTAAGCACCAGTGTTGTACCCGGCATTTCTTCGGGATACGTCCCGTTTAAACGAGGCCTTACAGTGCTGGAAAACCCCTACAAGTTGGTTATACGTATCCCAAGAACTAACTGGAAGCCATATCGAAATGGTGGCATGAGCATTACCAATAACTATGGCGGAGTACAGGTCCTTTCCGAAGATGCCACCTATGTCTACGTGGAAGTTAAGCTGCCACAGGGTGCCTTAGATGGAAACTACTATAGACCTGTGAATACATATCAATGGTCTGGAGGAGATCTTGGTCAGTATGCCAGCTGGCTCAACTGGGATCCTGCCTCTGTAAAGAGTCCGGCTTGGGGAAGTTCACCCATAGAACGACAAAAGGCTGATGGAACATGGTTCAACAGCGTAAACTGGAACCTGTTCAAGGCATCTGATATGCCTATAAAACTTACTAATATCCGGTTCAATGTACAGGCTAGGCCATATGATCAAAAAATCACTGGCGGAGCAACATGCAGTATTCCAGCTGGCTCAACAACCTGTACCGTCTCTTTGCCCCAGGATATTATAAATGGCACTACCGGCTATCTTCATAGTGGCTATGAAGTAAGGTCAACCACCGAAGCAACCTTCTTTGCCCCTATATGGGAGAATATAGCCTGGCATACACTGGGTCCCTCCGTCACTGGATTTGATTACATTGAAACCACCAACATTCTCCAGGTTTACGTGAATCAACCTGGAGATGGTTCATATTTCGACCATGTTTATGTAAATCGAGTTTGGTTGTCAGATAAAAACCGTAACAACGCAGAAATAAGCGTAACCGGCAAACAAACAGGTAGAAATATGGCGTCTGGGAACTACACGTATGAGTTCAACATGAAAGAGGTACCAGAAGGCAGTTATAACGTGGTAATTAATGCCCAAGATACATTCAACAATACCGGTAACCTCCCTTATCAAACTGTTGTCGTTGATAATACAGCACCATCTGTAAGTATTAGCTACGAAGGAAAACCGATCAGCAAAAACGTAACAGTATATGGGCTGGAGAACGTCCGTATACAGCTCACCGATGCTCTAACTAAACCATCCTTAAGCCGTATGACTCTTCGCGGTGGCCCTGTTTCTGATGCGGTGGAATTGTCTTGGGTGAATCTGGGAAACAACCTGTATGCACCTAATTATCCCAAGATCTTTCCGTCTCTTAATGAAGGCGAAACATACACTCTCACAGTTCAGGCCAAAGATGAGATGAACAACGTTAAAGAAAGCTCAGTCGAATTTAACTACCTTCCAAACAATCTCGTCAGGCTAGAGAATCTGAAAACCTTAGCTGTCAATGCTTCTCTCAAAACATCTGACAATACTCCTCTGGCTGTTCTGTATGCCAGCCAGCTGCGTAAAAAGGATGGTTCAATCGCTACAGGGCTTCAGGACGCAGTGCTTACTGTCCGTAAGGACGCTGCATTCGGCGTGACTGTAAATGGTGTTTCTGCGATGCCAGGTGAAAGCAAAGAGCTTCAACTGGATTTGGGGCTCGGGGACAGCCGTAGCTTTCCTATTTTCCCTGCTGTATCCGGCCTTACAGGCAGATCTGAGTTCATGATTAACATTGAAGAATTAAAATAAAGCAGGGCTGTTTTGCTGAAGCACAACGGCCGTCTTCTGATGCGCCGTAGCCCATGTTGTTGCAAATCAGTCCGACGTTCATTGCGTAAGTAACGCTTACTGCGGACCATGGTAGTGATTAGACTCACTACCATGGTCATTTCACCACATATCTTCTCTGCATTGCTCTTGTTGGGCAGACTAGTAACTCGTCACTAAATTGCAGCTTTTGTCTTGCTAAGTCGCTGGTATAACTGCACTACGAAATCGTCAAAAGATTTTATCCCTCATGTAGATCCAATAAATGATCCCAAAGGTGCCAGAGAGTACAAAGAAGATCCCGGTACGCTGTAGGCCGCATGGTTACTGGGCTGGAGCATTGTCACTGACAACAGTAGCGACATAAGTGACAACGGGAGTGACTTAAAAGACAATGGTAGAGACTATTTCGACGTTGGTAATGATTTTAAGTGACAATGGTAGTGAGGTTAGACTTAAACTTCCACTGTAAGGTAAGGTGACTCGCATTATTTAAATAAATTATTACTTTCAATTACTTGCGACACGAGTCTGCATGTATGCTTCTATTTCTCAAAAATTTATCCACCGAAAATGCCTGTGGCTGTGATTTAGCTTTGACGACAGTTTTTATCAGGGAGGCAAGTTGAGACCTGTATAAGAACTAAGCATTTATTTATCCCCATTTTCCACAAGGTAGTTCCAATAATTAGTACCTTAGTGTTCCTGATAGATCAAAAGAGATCCCCGCTGCCTCCAGGCCAGACGGCACAAGGCCTGAGACGTGATCAGTGACAACAGTAGTGATTATTTTGACATTGGTAGTGATTATTATAACGTTGGTAATGAGTTTTTTGACATCAGTAGTGATCAGAGCGACAATAGTAGTGACTTTTCATTAGATCTTTTTAACTTGATCTGATCCGTTGTTGATAAGAGTTGCAGGTCATTGTATGCAAAGAGTTTTTGCCAAGTTTTAATGAGTGGAGTCGTTTTTTTAGGTAGAACTTATGCACAGATATGGATCATCACAATGATCCATCCAGTGACATAGAGTTCGCTGGGGCTTACTATTCACCAATCTGTTTACACATTCAGTGATAACTTATTATGACTAAAGAGAAAGATACTGAGCAGCAGGACCTGGTCACCAGGGCTTTCTCTGTTAGAGAGAAAGAATCAGGTAAAGACATCATTTTGCGTCCTAACAGCAACCGTACGGTGCAGTCTATTGCTTTGATGCGGCTCGGGCTGTTCGTCCCATCACCAAAGAGTGTGGGGCGTCAAAATCGGGAATATAAAACGGTTGGCTTTGACGCAACGAAAGAGTTACAGACGCTCTCTTTAATGGAGAGCGAGGGGTTCACCAATATTTCAATTGTCGGTGAGCGTCTTGATATGTCAGTAGATTTTAAGACGTGGATGGGCATCATTCGAACCTATGCCAATCATCCGATTAACAATGACACGATAAGCTTAAAATTCACTGAATTCCTCAAGCTATGTACGCCTGAAAATTATCGCTCATCTACAGCGTCCAGAAAACGTATAGACGCCTCCTTACGCAGGTTAGCATCCGTTACCTTGTCGTTCACCAGTAATAACTCGTCCAAAGTCTATACAACGCATCTGGTACAGTCTGCCCTGTTAGACCCGGAATCAGATCAGGTTGTCCTTCAGGTTGATCCTAAGATTTTCGAGCTCTATCAATACGATCATAAGGTTTTGATGCAGCTGAAGGCAATTAAGGAGTTGGCCAAGAAGGAAAGCGCCCAGGCTCTCTATACGTTCATAGAGTCATTACCGCCAAATCCTATACCGATATCCCTTACTCGGCTGAAAAATCGTCTGAACCTCAAAACACGAGCAAATAGTCAGAATGCTACCGTGAGAAAGGCTCTTGAAGAGTTGGCATCGATAGGATACCTCCAGTACACCGAAATTAAGAAAGACGGAAAAGTATACTTCCAGATTCATAAGCGGGATCCCGATCTGAATTTGAACAATACTCAGCCTCCTTTAGAAGTGGTTGAAGATGAAGAAGAGAACTCAGGGTCTTCTGTTTTAGAAGGTGAGTTATGCCCACCAGCTGACCCGATAGACGGCGATGATGTTCTTACCGTCCATGATTTAACCGCTGAAGAACTGCGCTATATTCGTAGTCTTCGAAGCCAGAAAAAGAACAGCAACGCCAGCTAAAGTTAACCCGGCGGTTCAGGCTCCGGGTGCTAAATTACTTCTTCGATTTTCGTTAGTCCCAGCCCGCTCTTTCACGTCAACGGTAATGAGTCAAAAGTCATTACCGTTGTCATTGTTCTCTACCACCCTATGTAGATCGAGATTGCGAATTCAACGCTTTCTCCTGAGTCACCTGTTAACACCCGGTTTCTACGCTTTACTTCATTGGCCAGTACATCCAACGGAAAATATCGTAACGGGGTGACAATGGCAGTGAGTTGACCCACTCACTACCATCGACATTCAAATCCCGGCTTCTCTGGTAGCTATAGTGACAATGGTAATGATGTGTACCTTACTGGCATTGTCATTGTCCTCCGAGTGTGCGTTCAGCTTTGGGAGGACACCGGAACTTAATGCGGCGAGTCACGGCCATTGTGAATCTCGATTGGATTGGCGAATACGGCTTCCGGTTGGGCCAGATGTCAATGGTTATGCTTCATCCAGCTCATTACTGTAGTCATTGCCGTTCAGCTGAGCTGATGCTCCTCTCATTCTATGTGGCGACAACGGTAGTGAGCCCAGAAAGTGACTACCGTTGTCATGGCCGTCCAGTAGAGCGGGTCAACCTCTTAAATCACAGGGTGACAACGGTATTGAGCCCAGAAAGTCACTACCGTTGTCATGGACGTCTGGTTAAGCGGATCTACCTCTCAATTCACAGGGTGACAATGGTAGTGAGCCCAGCAAGTCACTACCGTTGTCATAGTCGTCCCGTTGAGCAGATCAACCTCTTAACTTACAGGATGACAACGGTAGTGAGCCTATTAAGTCATTACCGTTGTCATTGCCATCCAGAAGAGCGGATGATCCTCTCAATTCATACGGCGACAATGGCACTGAGCCCAGCAAGTCACTTCCGTTGTCATAGCCTTCCAGAAGAGCAGATGAGCCTCTTAATTAACAGGGTGACAACGGTAGTGAGCTCATTAAGTCATTACTATTGTCATGGCCGTACAGCTGAGCTGATCATCCTCTCAATTCACACGCCGACAATGGTAGTGAGCTATTAAAGTCACTACCATTGTCATAGACGTCCAGTTAAGTGGACCATCCTCTCAATACACACGGTGACAACGGTAGTGAGCCATTAGAATCACTACCGTTGTCATTGCTTTTCAGGTGCACTGATAAGGCTCTCAATAGACACGACGACAATGGCAGTGAGCAATTAGAGTCACTTCCGTTGTCATTGCTTTCAGCTGAGCTGATAAGGTACGTCATTTACACGATGACAATGGCAGTGAGCCAATCGAGTCACTACCGTTGTTAATGCCGACCAACCGAGGGAAGGGTCCGCTCAAAGAACTGAGTGACAACAGTAGTGAGATCATCCAATCACTACCATTGTCAGCTTAAACCTGTAGGACGAAGAGGCTTGTCCGATAAAATGACGACAATGGAAATGAGCCTATCCATCACTACCACTGTCATTAAAGTCCAGCGGTTCAACGTTAATCAGTAGCTCCGGATGACAATGGTTGTGAGTCAGGCAATTCCCAAGCATTAAGTGACAGCAGCGTAACACCTCTAAGCTCACTCCTGTTGTCAGGGGTTAGGGTATTGAGTCTCTACCGTCGTCAGTGTTTCTGAGACACCAGTATTGCAGATCACTACAATTGTCACTTAAGTATCGACGGGGGAATAGATGCAAGTGACTGGCTAACCAGTACCAGTTTAGATTCAAAACGATCCCATCTTTGTGGATGCACTTGAGTAAGCTCGTATGACGATATGTCAGAGAAGTGACAACGGGAGTGAGTTGCCGGACTCACTACCGTTGTCATCCCCGGTTGAAGGAAGAGGATCCCCGGGGCTGTATATTTACCGGGTATCCTTACTCAAGGGTTTCGACACTCACTCCCATTGTCGTAATCAACGAGTGTGCATTGTCTTTTAAAAGCATCGCTGGAAACGTACGATTAAAGTAACTTTTCTTTCGGTTCTTCCTTGCGAATCTCTGAAGACGTACTGGCTGATCGGAGTCAAGGAGGGCAGTAAAATTGAAGCCGTCAGTTTTACTGTCGGCTCCGGGTAGTTACTTCAACTCGTCGATCTGAATCATGAATTCTGAGGTGCCAACTTTCCCATTTTCGGAAGGATAAACGGGTAACAGAAGATTATCCCCCTGGCCCATATCTATTTGCACCTCAACTGACTCACCTGGAGCCGCCTGTGCCCCGTTAAATTTAATACCGAAGGCTGCATCCTTCCGCACAGTCAGCGTTGCGTTCTGGACCCCTTTAGCAATTTCTCCATTTGTCTTACGCAGAACGTTAGTGGACAGGTACGCAAGGGGTACGCCATCTGTCGTTTTGAGAGGCGAACTGACCGATAATGTGCGTAGATTATGTAACTGCACAAGGTTATTCGGTAGATAACTGAACTTCTGAGTATAGGTTTTGGTATTCGACTGACTATCGGCAACTGTTACGCTAATTGAATAATTTTCAGATGGTTCGAAATTTGGGAACAGCCTCGGATACTCAGGCATGTATGTATCTTTGCCTGCCGGTGACCACGTAAGCTCAACGTTATCAGCTGTGGGGCCACCTACGAGCTGAAGACGGGTTATCCTCGGGGTTGTCAGATTATCTGCCAGAGCGATCCTGAGGTTCTCCAGGCCGTACACTACCGTATCGTCTTTTACCGGCTTTCCGTCGAATGTTATGGCCACTGTCGGAGGAGTGTTATCCAGAGCAATTTCTCCGAAAGTTTTATTGGTCTGGTTCTGGAAGAAGTCCCTGATGTTGACCTCAACGTTGTATTTTCCTTCAGACTGACGGGATAAATCATAAGCAATCGTGTAGTTACCTGAGATACGAGATTTGATTACGCCTGTGGGTGACATCCGGGTACCGGTGTTCTTATCGGAAAGATAAAATTCCCTCAATGAGACCGAGTCGAACCAGTTACCATCGCCTTCAAGTGACGCCAGTACATCCAGCTGCTTGTTAGTCTCGTCATATGATATCGAGTTTATTACCGGCAGTTGTTTATTGTTCCAGCGTGTCATAATCCATTGCTCAGACCGCAAAATGGGATTGCTGATGCTGCGAACGAAGTAAAGGATCCTATTGTAGCCCTGGGTACCCAAGGCCATATCAAACGTCTCAGGCGCTTCACACGAGGTTTTTCCTGCCGGAATGGTGCAGGTCGCCTTACCGCCGATCTCTTGTGCAAAGGGCCGGGCTTCAACGTTAAAACGAAGTCGGGAAATTTTAATTGGCAGTCGTGATGAAGCCACACTCTCAAAATCCTTCCACTTAACCCAGTTCCCCTTGTCATCGAGGAAATCTACCCAGGTACCCGCAAATGCAGGCGTTTGGTTTGCAGATGGGTTTAGAACGAGGCTGTATGACGGATAATACCCTCCCCACTGGCCAAAGTTCGCCATACGAGCCATATCCCCATTAATTGAGCCATAGGGAAGAGTCATTTCAACATAAGCATAAGTGCTGTCTACAGCTATCTCTTTGGGGGCGGAATATTGATTGATGAACTGAAGCCCACCTTCTGAATAAGCACGGTAGTTAGATTTTGGGATCCGGTAGACTAATCGAATAGGGTTTTCGTTAACGACCATACCGGCTTTGTAAGCCGGATAATTAGAAACCCCGGGTACGACGCTGGAAGACGTATTTGGATCATGAACGGCCCACAGTGTCATCTCACCCAGCGTGTTGTCGTAGCGAAATTTTTGAGTTGGCAGCGTTCGGCTATTACCTGCGTTATCGAAGATAACAACTTTTGCAGTAAAGTCTTCATCCAGGTTGCTGTCTGGTATTCCGGTTCCCTTAACTGAATTCTTAGAGTAAGTGTGGTACATCTTTTGGCCGGATACGTCATACTGCATCTGTGTAGTGCTGTAGAGGCTACCGTCCTGCCTGTAAATATATATTAGGCCCTTATCAATACCATTTGCATCACTTACGCCCGAAGAGGTGAAGTCATACTGCCCCGTTGCCTCTAATCCAAGCTTCCACACGTCACCAGCGGTAGAGCCAGAACCAGTATTAGCGGTAAGAGCATTTGCCGCTGGAGGGGTGACATCAATTAGCCAGTTATAGTTATAGGTCGCTACAGGCTTCTGATTGAGATCTAACACGTTTATCTGAACGACAAATTTGCCTTCACCCAAAGCAGGCAAAGTTACTTTTTTGCCGTAGAACTCACTACCGTCAGCAGCTGTTAGTCGGTCTGATACACCCGTCCGTGTAGTCGTAGTATTAAGAATGACAGTTCCAGTGTCTTTCGTGACTTTGACATTAACGAAACGATCAAGACCTGAAATAAGTGTCAAAGTTACCGGTGATGCCGGATTAAGCATAAGACGAGAAGACGGGGCGTGGATCTCAATACCGTTCGTGTCTTTAAAGGCCGATTCATATATCTGAGCTGGGGCCTGAACAGACATACCGAGTCCGGCTACAGCAGTAATAAAAGCGAGATGTTTCATTCTTATTCCCCTTTAGGTTTGGTGTTATTTTAAGCTTTTCCTAAAGGTCACTATGTTCGTAAAAGTATAAAAAACTTCTCCATATGGTGCTCGAAATTACAAATCTATAATTTGCCTTTCGACAAACCTTATTGTGCGTTCAGGACGGAAATCTTTCTTTTTGGAATTACATCTGACATTTCTGTGGTGTCCAAACTGGCAACGATTGCAAAACTTATAACATTAGCCTGAAACTATCGGCATCCACATATCGCATTAAGTGATGCTTTTACTTTATGTAAAAAAGAATCAGGATAAATTAGGTATGTCAGATATAAATGCGTTAACGGACGGCATATATGAATCAAAACCTGGCGGCATTACGCCACCAGTCGAGAGGGGAGTGAACCTCAGTCAGTACGTCTACCTTCGTTCCGCAAGGCGCTTCTTGTTGTGAATTACAAACTGCCCTGGCGAGAACTGCATCATTTCACCCCTAGCAACACACGTGCCTCTTCAACGGTTTGCCAAGAAGGCATTGCTACGCCAGATTGAGTGCCGTTGCCCCTGCGCTCACCTGTGTCACATTCTACATAAAGACGCATCAGCATCGCTTCTGTTTCAGCGGCCCGGCTATTATCCATTACCAGTTCTGCTGCGCGTCGTAGCTGTTCTGGAATGTCATTCCACATTCCCGCACCACTTCTGTCTTTGTTAGTGAGCAAGTCTTCAATAGCAGATGAAGCCATGTTAAGCAGGTCAGCCGAAACTAAAGGCATCGGCGGGGCGGTATAGAGGATTCGACGTCTTCCGCGTCTGTCTGGATCGTATTTATCATAAAAAGCTTTGTTCACATCTTCCCAGTGCCACTGAAGTTGCCCGGTTGCGTCATGGTGGCAAAACTCGCACTGATAAACAGGCGCAATCGACATAACTGCCTTTCCAATACGTGCCAGTACAGCAACTTCGTCAGCTCTGAGACTCATTGCTTCGCTTGGGTTACTACCCTCGGCAAATTCCAAAATTTGTTCAATACGTTCTGGTGTGAAAGTGGTCATAGGCTTTGAAAACATATTTTTCCAGTTGTGCTTACCATATCATCAGGCATTAGGAGCGTTAGCGAATAATTAACAGGTCAGGACCAAAACTAAATCCTTCCCCCATACGGTCTTCATGACGGGAGACATATGCCTTACCGTATTTCTCCAGATCCTGTAAGCGATCTTTTGCCAGATTCCACGAGTATTCCTGGCCCCACACGGGTCCGTCACGCCCGTCAAAGCGGTCAGGTTTACAATTTGCTTTCAGAAGAGCGTAGACATGCTCCACCGTGGGTAGCTGCAAAGCACTATTAGCCTGAGAAACGGCAGTATGCGTCATTTCTGTTCACTCTTTATTGATTTAGTCAGTTAAGCCGGTCAGGTAACTTTAACCGGCTACTCGTATTAAGATTTCTTTCCGGTTGCTTGTCAGTTAGCGGCGAAGATCAATTTCAAGGCGGGCTGTTTTGACCTTTGTTCCGGACTCCCTAAATGTATCATCCGGAAGAGGCGAAATTTGTCCGCCAAGTTGTTTGACTCGCTCCCTGAGCGCTTTTGTCAGTGTGTCTTCCCGGAACAATACCCCAGCTGACAGAATGGCCTGTAAGCGACCTCGCTTAGCGAGCATTGCGATGGCATGCATGACATGTTTAACGTCAGAGCGTTTAAGGAATGGTGGATTCATAACGATAACATCAAAAGTTTCATCGGGCTGGTACCCAAGAAAGTCGGTATGCACCAGCTCGACTCCTGTGCTAAGGACACTATCGTTCTTCACTGCAAGGAATCGCTCATCGTTCAATTCGATCCCGGTAATCAATGCATCCGGAGCCGCCAGTTTTAAGGCTTTCAGAATGCGGCCATCACCAAACTCTGGCTCCAGTACACGCTCCCCGGCAGCTGGTTCAGCGCGTAGAACCATATCTGTGACTAAATTCTCAGGTGTAGGGAAGAAATTGAACAGATCTCGTGGGATGTCAACCGAACCTGTCAGAATGATTTGCTCGATACGCTCAGCTGCATCCGCCGTAAAAATATGTGCCTGCTCTTTTCGGTTCCATTTGCCACCGGCGGCTTCGAGCACTTTGTTTGTCTTAACATAAATGCTGCGGTCGAGCTGGTCGGCCAGGAAAAGAAAGTTCCCTTCAGCACGGCAGCGAGATAAGACGTTCAGAACTTCAGTTGAGATTTGCATTAAAACTCCATTAAGAGGATTTACCCGCCTGGCGGCAGCGGGTTGGTTACTTAAACGGGACAATTCAGATTTGGCCTTGGTTAGTCGGCAGACAACAGCAGGGATGGGCTGTTATAAGAGAAGCGGTCAACGGGAGCCTTATCAAATCGCTGACCGCTTGCATCAGGGGTCAGAACGAGTCCGTTATGGGCGCAATGAATGTGGAGCAACATATCCCCGCCGGTGTTGATGTGTAAGGCAGGCACACCCTGATCGATTTCGAACATGACACCAAAACAGGGGTTACCTTCCTTGTTAACAACTTCACAGTGGATGTTATGTTGGCCGGTAACGCTGACCTGATAGGCCTGACTGTCCTCTTCTGGCAGTGTTTCCTCCTCCAGGCGCCAGTCCTGAAGTGTGAGGCTAATTTCAGGGGTGTCATGCTCTTTCTGAAGAGCCTGGATACCTTTACGGAACAGCTGCATCATTTCAGGAGTAAGGCAGTCTTCCTCAGCTCCAAAATGTTCTTTCCAGCCTTCAGGATCTGCATACATCCAGACGTTTTTAGCGAGCGAAGGTAAGGAAGCATCAGGCTCTACAAGGAGGTGAGGGATGTTCTCTTTGATTCCGAGATAACGTACCGGCTGGCCATTAAGCGGTAACCCATCCGACACTGTAACTTCTGTTCCTGGCAAGACGACGCTGTTTACCAGACCTCCACAATGTTCGGCCACCACGCGGCCTAAATCTGCCATAAACATCCGATGCTTTTCTGGTGAGTCCAGCTCACCAAGGAGTTCAGGTTTAAGCAGTAAACCGGTAATAATCTCAGTCAGTTCACGAGGAGATACTAATTTATACATTTTGTTTTCCTTTTCTGTGTTGGCTTTATATTACCAATCCAGATGCACGAGCTAATAACCTCCAGACAACTTTTTCAAAAATTATTTACTTAAAGCAGGGTGCTAATATGCGCAAGAAATGAATTTAGGAAGGACGGCTTCAAATTTAACTTTTTGGTTTTTTATTTTAGACGGACTTTAAAATAGCATCGTTGATAAAATAATAAACATGGTTTGTTTTTTTGTTTGTATTGACAATCAAATGGGTATAAATTAATTTACTTACATGGCGTATATTTAACGCCACCGCCCCGGCGGCACCGGGCATAAAAGGAAAACCATTTTGAAACCGATGCTCAAAAAAGATTTTTTTTCAGCTATTGAAAACCTTCTCAAAGCTGGCTTTCAACCTCGCTTTTACACTGTTAACAGTGGCCGAATCGGTCTCATTACATTCACTGATAAAAATGGAACAAAACAGGTTGAACAGGTTTATTCCTGCACTTCTTTAGCCGCCAATACTTTTGGAAAGCGCTTCACCACTTGGTTAGAAGAAATTTTTCAAAAGCATAATGAAGAAAAAGTAGCTGATTCCGGGTTCGAGGTTGGTAGCCGTGTCTGGGATAAATTGATGTATACGTTGCGCACCATTTCAGAAATTCGTGCCGGGGGGGTGCTGGTGCTGGATAACGGTGCACAGCGTACACTGGATGAAGTGCAAAAAACGGCACCTGAAACAAACCAGGTGGAGCCAAAGGAAATCTCTTCACTTCAGGAGCTGCTGAACGCTTCCAAAAATCTGGAGCCGACTTCGCCTGAGCTAATTGCGGCTCTTAATGAGGCTCTGTCAACCGCCATAAAACGGTGAATGCAACGGCAGTCTGGCACATCAGGCCTTGTCAGAGATTAGGCCTGAAAAGCACTTACGTACCGATATAACACCTAATTCCCCTCTAAGGAGATTGCCCTAAATGGCGATGAATAAAAAAGAACAAGCCGCGTATGATGAGCTGGTGGCACAGGCCAGAATAAACCGCGCTTTACGCTGGTCTGACTATGGCGTTGAACGCGATATGCCCGTACCAGAGGTCTCGGGGGAATACCAAAACGGCTGGAGCTTCAACACCGCCACTGGCACTGTTTATCCGACATGGAGCGGAACTACGGTTCACGGCACACGGGAAGAGGGAGAGGTTGTCGATGCAACCTCCCGCCGCATGCGAGGCATGAATGGTAGCCAGAACGGCATACCACAATACAGCACCAAAGAACGCGCCCTGAAGGCATTACGCTGTTCGCTTGAAATCAAGTTTGCCATGCAGCTGGATGCCATAGATAAAGCTATCGCAAAAGAAATAGAGCTGTCCACCGCTCGCCGGGAGAGCGATACATCAGATGCCTAGCGGTAAACCATCAATTCAGGCCCGTGATCAGAGGGGCCTTAACGCCCTGAAAGAGGCGGTTCCAGCGACGGCACAACTACAGATGCGGGTTACCCCTGAACGTAAACTGCGTTACGTCAATCAGGCAAAGGCCGAAGGTCTGGGTCTAACAGACTGGGTCCAAAAGCATATGGATAACGTGTGTGATCTGGCAGGCCAGCCTGAAATAACCATGTACAAAGATGATGGAGAAACAAGTGGCCAAAAATAACAACAGTCTCAAACAGCATGTCTTCAATATGCTGTCGGCTGGCAGCGAACTTAAAGAAGTGAAGCGTTTTCTCACCAGCAAGCGAGTTAAAGCCCGCCTGGCAGTGTCAATGATCCACGAGCAGGCGATTGCTGTGCAGAACACTGAATACCAGAATTATCCGGCTTATAGCTAACTGGTAACAACAATTACAGAGAGATACTTAAAATGAGCGTAAACCCAGAATACACCAGGGTTCAGCATGTCCAGATTATTCGCGAGCGAGATGGGCAGAAGGAAGTTGTTCGAGTCTATGATGAAGATGGCGACGTGGTTCTGTGTTTACCTGCCTACATTCAGGATGAGGAAATAAATCTTATTCTGCGCCGGTTGAATGACGTATATTCAGTCGGATATCGTGTAGGTGATGCAGCCCGCCGCCGCGCCATCAAAAAAGCGCTGGGGGATGATGAGGAGTAAGGCCATTTTTACTGGCAAGATATCTGTATACCGGAGTCTTTAGAGTACGTTCTAATGGCTCCGGATTATTAATACTGTTTTACTCATGCAATAAAAAGCAAACCAAAATTCTTTCGCTAATTCATTTTTAAATGCTCAAATCATTAAATGTAAGGAGCGTTATTTATCAATAGGTATGGCGTTCTTAATGGCTATTAAGCTAGTTCTGCTTTCGCTTGCTTCTGGAAATTAGGGAAACCTAATTTTACCCTATCAAAAAGTAACTTTTCTGGTTTTGTTGCATTCACGTAAACAAAAAAGTCCCGCCGGGCAGAAAAGAAAAACATCAAAAATAGCTATTTTCCCGAAAAGATCACGAACACTGAAAAAGTATCATGGGGAACCTGATCAGGAGACAACCCATGAAAATCAAACTAGCCCTGCTTATTGCATTTGCAGGTTTCAGCGCAGGAGCTTCCGCTGAAATCGCAGAATTCAGCTTTAAAGATACCCTGAACGTTAAAAAGACCGTATCGCCTGCATCCGTATGGATTAATCCGGTAACGAGCTTTGACGTTGCCGTTATTTCCGGTCTGGACCGTTATATTACGCTCAGTCTGCTGAAAAGTGACGGGAGCCTCATCTGGAGCACGAAAAGCAGCCTGGTTACCGTTGATGACCGTACCACATCTTCGACAGGCTTTGATTATTACGGCAAGACTCTGACCGTACCAGCGATGGGAGAAGATAGCTTCACCCTCAGAGAGGTGATTACCGACTTGCAAGGGAAGGAGGTCTCCCGGCAGGATTACCCGCTTGCAATTGACCGAACGCCTCCGGCAACGGGTACCATAAGTTATACGAGAAATGGGTGGAACTTTGGCAGCGAAGCGATCTTCACTTCAGTACCAGCCGGTATGCAGTACGCCAGCGTCCAGGCACTGGTCTTTAATGGACTGAGTGATAAAGGTTCCGGGCTTGCTAATGCTGAATATTTCATAACCGATGCCGCTGGAGTGGAGCGTAAAAAGCCAGCGGAAATTAATACAGTGGAAGGTAGCGTAACCGTTCAAGTCGCCGACGCAAGCAGCAATGCCCTGGCACCGGAAAACCGCTCTGAATATAAAGTGGGGATCTACCTTTATGACAAAGCGGGAAACAGGAGCGAACTAAGCCGCCGAAGCGTAATTGATCGGGTTAAGCCTGACGATATCATCCAGGTGCAGGACGCCACTACCGGATCATGGGTCTCCTATCAGTCTGGCATGACCGTCTTCCAGAACCCTATTTCCGTACGGGTATTAAGGAAGAAAAGTGACTTTACTGCTGTTAACGGTTCCAAATATGGCTGGGCGGACTCGAATTTCCAGACGTCCGATAGCACTTATAATATCTATACTTTCAAATACATATATCCAAATGTGGGGGATACTTATCATGAATTTCAGACTCTGGCGGGAGGAGTAAGACGAATTCATCATAACTCCCTCAACTTCACTCCAGCCCCGGCGATGGAAATAGCCCCGAAGATAGTGGCTAAAGAGATGTACCGGAGTGATACCAGTGAGTGGTTAACTCAGGCCTCAATCAGCGTTAAAACCGCCACCATTAGCCGCATAAAGGTAACCGCAGAACCCCGACCATACGTGCAAAAGTTCAGAACGGTAAAAAATGCAGCCTGGTTCTGCACTATTCCTGTCGGACAAAGTTCATGCGAGATGACGGTTAACTTCAACTACACCAGTGACAAAGGATTTGAGTATCTGCATCTTTACTCGGGAAAAGATGGTGACAGCATATTCGATGCGCTTGCTGGTAATTTTACGGTTATCTGGGATAACAACCCACCGGTGGTTAATGTCGCTCAGGTAAACAAGGCCTCCAAGACAATCACTATGACGGCCACCGATAATGATCGCGTCAACGCCTGGAACATCAGCTACTGGGATACCAAAGTTTTCGAAGCCACCCTTAAAAATGCCCGGGGGGAAACTTTCACCCTGAAGCCTGTGACTGTCAGTGAAAGCGATTATAAAACCAAAAACGCCACTTTCTCATACGCTGGTCTACCGGACGGGGATTATACGGTTGTTAGCGTGTCTGCCACGGATCTTGTTGGAAACACAGGAACCAAAACGCTTAATGCACCGCTGAAAATTGACTCAACGCTTCCGGTTATTGCGTTCAGCTTTAATGGCGCAGACGCAGAAGGAAAACTGGTTAAAGGGCTTGAGAACCTACGCATAAGCGTTACTGATGCCTCTGGGGATGCTTCCCTGATATCGCTTCAGCTCGCTGGTGGACCTAACTCTGAAAAGGTCACCCTTGCATTCACGCCGCTATCCAAGGATGTCTTTATTCCTGAATACCCCAGAATCTTCCCCAATACTGACGAATCGGGACAGATGTATCATCTGGAGGCTCTGGCTATTGACGAATCAGGTAACCGGACCACTAAAACGCTTAATTTTACCTACCAGCCAGCTAACCTGATTATGCTGGATAATCTCAAGACGCTGGCCACAGCCGTAGCACTGAAAGCAACGGACAACACGCCGCTGGCCATCATCCGAACCAGTGTGTTGCGTCGTCAGGACGGTTCTATCATTACCGGACAGTTAAACGGAACCCTGACTGTTCAGAAAAACGCCCAGTTCGGCGTTACGGTTGCCGGAGTTACGGTCCAGCCTGGTGAAACTAAATCGCTGTCACTGGATCTTGGTAATGGTGAAGAGCGCACATATCCCGTTACTCCCGCTGTAAGTGGTCAATCTGGCACGGCCACATTTACTATAGAATTCCCTCAAACATAAACCCTACACAAGGGTACGGTAGTATGCCGTACCCTGTTACGCCATCCTCAATGTAAAATGTAGAGTTGAGCATGACTTAATTATTACTTTCTCATTAAGTGTCTCTTAAACTGCAAACGGGAAAGTAATATTCCCGAGACGGGAAGGACTCCTTCCTTTTGGTTATAATCTATGATGCTAAACTGTGTAATTACACCGGAACAATGTCCTCGTTTAAATCGCTGGCACCAGTACATGATTTATCCATGAATGCTTTTTGATGCAATTTTACTTCAGAATGCTCTTAATTTTTTAAACAAATTATATTTGAATCCTTCGTGTATAAATTTGCAGCCCCTCTCTCAATGTTTTTTTAAAATATTTACTCTCAGGTTATTAGCCAGTAGATTCATTCTGTCATGATTACTCCAGAACTAACCGGAGGAATCACATTATGACCAAATATTATGATCGCAGTGGAATTGAAATCTCCAGCGCAAAAATCCGCTGTGTTGATTCTGTAAAAGGTACTGCGGAATATACTTTTCGTATTGTTTGCGATAAATGCAATGGGCGGGGAGAGCGTAAGCATTTTTATAGAAGTCGCTGTATGGCTTGTAAAGCCACGGGTTACAGCCTCGAAACGACCCGTACTGCTTACACGCTGAATGCGCTGTACCGCATTAATGCGCAAGCTGCCCGCAAAGTGTCAGCATCCCTGCAAGACGAGCGTTTAAGGACTGAAAGCGCCCACAGTTCTGCGTTCACAGCATGGTGCAGGTCTCATCAAAAAATGGTTGATGCAATCACCCAACAATCCAGTAGTAATAATTTTCTGGAAAGCCTTAAGTCTTCTTTAACCCACCAGCGTCAGTTAAGTGATAAGCAGCTGGCAGTTGCCGCCCGCATTTTAGGTATTCATTAATTCAAAGCCCTTTTAATTTAATTTTAAGGTCAATTATTACGGAGGAACTATGATCCATTCATTTAAAGACAGACGGCTTGAAAAGTTCTTCCGTAATGGAAAAACAACGGCAGGTATTCCTTCTGAAATTATTAACGCGATTCTGTGTCGACTTGAAACGCTGGATAATGTCCAGAGTGAGCGGGAGTTATTATCCAACAGCTTGCGTTATGAACGCTTAAGAATGACGTCAAACCGTTATTCCTCCATTCGAGTAAACTCTAAGTATCGATTATTCTTTGAATGGAATGATGGCGCACATAATGTTCATTTGTCTGCACATGACTATAAATCGCTCATCCATTAAGGTTAAAAATGAAGCTATTTTCAATTTCATCCCGGGATACAAGCATGGACGCGATGTTTTATATCCAGGCCAGTACTAAACAACAGGCAAGTTACATATTTAGTACCCTTTCCCCGAAGCCTACTGCGAACTGCCAGCTTACAGATTTGCAGAATGAGACGGTCGTCCCTTCCATAAGCCCTATTTCGCTTTCACTTAACCCCTGGTCGATCAATTCCCAGTCCCGAACCCGGGAACTGCGTATGGCCACGCATGGTCTTAACCTGATCTGTGCAGTCACGGATGAGCATACCCGTCAGATAGTTGACTTTTGCGATAACCTTGGACAGCAGCTTAAGGATCCGGACGACAAAAGCGCCTGGGTTAAGCTCATTAATTCTGAATGCGCTTTGCTTAATTCTCCGCGTCTCTATCCCGTTCTGCTTGAGCCGGATACACCGGCACAATTTGAAATCTTTGTGCCAGCTCCGGAAGATGGAGAACACGACACGGTCATAGCCAGCGTTGTTAAAGAATGTTTCGGAGATGAATGCCGGTACAGAGTAACGGACAAAGCTTTTGCAATGTCGGAAAAGCCAGTCATCAGGCTGGAAGCTCATTTCAATGACAAACGCGAAAAGGTTTTAGAACTGACCTTTTCCTGTTTCAATCTTTCACTCTCAGCGTCCGTGCATGAAAACCAGCTACGTCAGATTTTGTTACTTTGCGAAGACTTTGGCGTAAGGCTTCAGGGTAGAGCAGGGGCATCCTGCCACGTTAATATGCGCAGTGCTTACCGTCGTCTTGCTCATGTTGGCACCGGCTCTCGCCCAGGTGATGACAGTGATGTGCGGGTCTATACCTCGTTAAAAGAAGAAAAAGATGTTAAGAGGCTGCTTGATAAGTCAACCAGGGGAAGTGAGCTTGTACCGGCGAGGCACGGGCAGCAGTTTAACGGGGTCTTAGTGAATGCCACACCCGCATCGGCCACTACTGGTTTCATTTACCTTTCGCATGATTTTCCGGAAGGCCAGTTTATGATGACAGCCGAGGTGTTGCATGTTGGAATTACACCAGGCGGTATTTACTACATTGAAACACTGGACGGTTACCGGTTTATCGTGACAGCGTTTGAGAAGGGATTAATGAACGGTTTGAGGGAGTTTATAGCTGCAAATGAGGAATATTTTAAGTATTACCGCTGGTCTTAGTATCTGAGCTGAAACCGGTAGGCCAGGGAAGGCAACCGGGAAAATGCAATTTAACCTGATCCTATACCTACGACTATCTTTATCCACTTATAATAGCCTCACCAAATTATAATGCCCGATCACCGCATTTGCTTAAACCTCACATATTCTTCTTATGCTTCCCCTGATAATCTACGACCGAAAGACAAAGGAAAGTGAATACGAAATAAGATTTATGAGCACATAAAAGTTACTTTTCCTTGGTGGCACATCACAAACATTGTGGGTTTCATAATCCTTTTTGTTATTTAAAAAGGATGTGTTCAATTCTAATTAAAGGTGGTATTTTTTTTGAAAGTTTGCTGGGAGGTTATTAGCTGGGGGGATGGGTAACAGTATAATAAGTACAGATGAAAAGGAGGTTTTATGAAAGCGTTAGACGTGGTTTCAACTCAACTCAACTTTATTAATCTGTTGGATCAGGCAGGATATGCTCTTTCAGAAATTGTTGTAAAACGCTTCAGTGCTGCACCAGCCTTTAACGAAGGGCACTGGTTGTTCATTGCAGAGCAGGATAACCGCTACATTGAAGTGGTCTGTATTCTCTCTTTAGCTTCAGAAAGCGGAGAGCAGCATATTGATGTTTTTATTAATATGTTCGAAGACCCGATTGATGATGTTATTTCACGAAACATTGAAACCAAAACCTTTGCGACGCTTTATAAATACATTGAACGTATACCTTTTACTCCGGGTGTAAAGAAAGAATTCTTGAGCAGTATTGAGAACATCAATTTTAGTTAATCAAAAACCACAACTTTTTGCCACCAAGTTATTAGGTAATGCTATCAACCTGATATAATTACCTTAACATGAATATGAGCGGAGCCGGGTTATGTCTAATAATACTGAAGTCATTAGCTGTGATTTATTTTCAACTCTATCTTCACTTAATTTTAGCACCGAGGATATTACAGGTTTGACTCCGGCCAACTTTCGAAAGGGAGCTTTCTTACATGCAAAAATTTCTGCTAGCCAGGCCACGCGAGCGACTGATATTTCCATTCAATTACTCACGGATCGTGTTTCAGGTGAAATGAACTACGTAATAGTAATTGGCAGGCACGAAGGACTCCTGCAAAGCGAAGCAATTGACCCAAACGCTGATAAGCAATACCGGGAAAACCGTTATTCTCGCCATTTTATCTCAGTAACCGATGCCAATACCAAAGCCCTGAAAAAAACCTGCAAGGTAATGAAAACATATATCAAAGAGCAGGCATTTAAGCCTAACACCTGGGGGCACAGTTTCATTAAGGGTTGATTTATTCTTGCCCCGGTGAGCCGGGGCAACGCTAAATTAACCTCAAACTGTGCTGGAGGCACAAATGTCTGAAAAACACTTTATCGTTAAAATCCAGAACCGAAACGGCGACCATGAGAATAGCTATGTTCGGTTACTCGTCAGCGATTGTGAGAAAAATGCTTGCCAGACGGCACTCATTTCAGAGTGCCATGGCGAGCTTGAACAGCTGAGTTTTGAAGACGGTGGGGTTTACGACTACAACGGCGAAAATCACTACAGTGTCAGGAGCTGCGTGGAGGTTGCTCCAGAAGACGTTGCAACTTTGCAACGCTTCCTTTAACACCTGCGACATTTGATTAAATATCGGGCGTCCGCTACAGGATGCCCGTGATTTAAACGATTCCTCAAAGATCGCTGTCACTCCTGATAACTGTATTAAGAGCAGGTTTGTGATAGGTTCAGCGTAACAACATTACTGGAATTTTGGTTGCCTTGATGAAGAGCTGCTTTTCTGATTTACCCGTTAAAGACGGCACGTCCGGAACCTGGAAACTGGACACATTCGAAATTACCGCAGATAAGGCGATGAGCCTCGCCCTTCGTGCCGAGTATACAGGTAATACAGACGAGTTTATCCCGCCCGGTAGATATCGGCGTTTGTCCAACGGCTGGGATGTGGTGATGTCCAATACCCCGATGGAGATCAGAACCTGCCAGGATTTTTTAGAGCGAGCCACCGGGCGCGTGCTCATTAATGGTCTTGGTCTGGGGATGGTGCTTCACGCCATTCTTCAAAAAGAAGATGTAACCCATGTAACAGTAATTGAAAAAGAACAGGACGTTATTAACCTCGTTGCGGCCTCGTTTGCAAACGATCCTCGCGTTGAAATTATCCATGCTGATGCAATGATGTATTGCCCACCAGCAGGCGTCACGTACAACGCATGCTGGCACGACATATGGCCAGACTTCGCAACAGCTAACCTCTCACAGATGGATAAGCTGGAAATTAAGTACCGGGACATCTGTGAATGGCAGGGCTCGTGGGGCAGGGAGGAGTGTGAGCAAAAGCACATTGAGTTTCAAAATCTTGGGGCTGATTGAGTACAACTTTTGAAGGTGTCTCCGCTAAAGAAGACTGGGTCTCTTTGCGCATGCCCAGCTGTGCTGCATGACCTGACAAAGCCTATAAATAAACAGATCGGTTTGATTTAGTAATCCCCCTTCCAACCATCAGGCCGATATTTAAACTGCATCTCCATTAAGGATGGCTGATGAGCACGATTTCTACGGATTTAATTGCACGGATCTACGCAGCCTCCGAATTGCCGTTGAGCAACGACGAGCTTTATCGCGAAGTGCAGCGTGAAACTGGCATGTCGGATGCCGAATTGCACGAACTGAAAGAATTTGGGTCAGATAAAACCAGAACCAGCGGCGTCAAACACAAAGTACGCTGGTTTCAGCAGACTCTTCGGCAGGCCGGAGTCATCGAACGCGTTCCAGAAAAACGGGGCGTCTGGAGATACTCCTCTAAGACGAAAACAAACCTACACGAGTCATGGGAAAAGCTCTGTGTTGTCGGTTTCTCAACTTCTCTTGGGGCATCGGTTTTTGGAAACGCCTATGCCTTCTTCAGCAATATCACAGAGCAAATTCATCTTTGCCTGACCTCGCCGCCTTACCTCCTTCGAAATTCAAGAGACTACGGGCATGGCGGGGGGCGTGGCGAGCAGGTTTATATTGACTGGCTTCTGCGTATCCTCGAACCGATCGTGAAACAGCTTGTACCCGGCGCAAGTGTGGCATTGAATATCACTCAAGATAGCTTTAATAGGGGCAGGCCTTCACGTTCTCTGTATCTGGAGCGTCTGACACTGGCATTATGTGACAAGCTGGGGCTTGAGCTCATGGACAGGCTTCAGTGGGTGAATCGCAGTAAGCCCCCATCGCCAACGCACTGGGCATGTAAGCAACGAGTGCAGCTCTGCTCATCGTATGAGCCTGTGCTGTGGTTTACCAATGATGCGAGTAAGGTTCGTTCAAACAACTTACGTGTACTGCAACCGCATTCAGAGCAGCATCTTAAATTGCAGGCAGCAGGCGGTGAAAATCGCACGACCTTTTATGGTGATGGGGCGTACCAGCTTAAAAGCGGATCCTTTGGAAATAAAACAGAAGGAACGATCCCCAAAAATACTTTGTTTTACGGCAATAGCTGCGCTGATACGAGATTTTGCCATTCCATTGCCCGCGAGCTAGGTTTTCCGCTGCATGGTGCAACGTCTCCTACCAGGCTTGCAGCGTTTCTGATTGAGTTTTTGACAGAGCCGGGAGATCTTGTTGTAGATCCCTTCGCTGGCCTGCATAAAGTTCCCATCGCAGCCGAGCGACTTGGCAGACGTTGGCTGGCGACGGACAAAATCATGGAATGGCTGGCGATTTCCCGAAACCTTTTTACGGCCGCACCGGGATATAAGAGTAACCCCATGCTGGACGAGCTCGCCGAACTGTATCGGGCTTAATGCAAGTTAACGGTTTTGATAAAGTGGTTTGAAGCGACAAGCGGTTTATTCATTTTGCATTGTTTCTACCATAAAATGACAATATTAACGGCTTAGCATACGCCGCAGAGATAATTAGGGTGCCATTCATTTCCGGTTGTCTGTATTAACGAGTGTATTCAATATTCACTTGTTTCTCCGATATAGACCCAACAAAAAAAACTGATGGTTGTGATACAGAACTTGTTGAATTAACATCCGGTACATTAACTATATTGGTAATTTAGACGGTTTCTAAATTAAAGGTGGACAGATATGAAGTCAGATACAGAAATGGTTTCTCCTATCGAGTTGCACATTGGCGATCATGTCCAGCGGCATGGTGCTTTATTTGAGGTTATGCATATTGTTGAATCCGAATGCGATATTCCCGGCGGCATCCGGGTAGCAGCATGCATTTCACGGGTTATCGGTGACGTTACGGGCAATATTCCTCGTGGTTGGCTGGAAACACCGAAGCGTATGGCTGAGCGAGGAGTTAAGTGGGCGACGAGTCTGCCTGAGGGGCTTTACTTTAACATCCAGGGGAACGCACATGCGAAAGTAAGCCGGGTTATTCGTAATGTGACTAATTGAAACTTTTTTCTGAATTGCGGTGTAAAAGTTACTTTTCACCGCATCGTTTTCCCTAACTACTAAATCAGAGCTTCTCTGAAATAAGCGGATTTAACCGCTAGCGATTTATTCAGGCCATTTTATTCTAATCATTATCCTACACTTCAAAAATATTCATTATTTTTTCTTCTGACCTATTAGCCAGAATTCTCGATTCGGTATCATTTACTTACGGTAAATCTTTTGAAAACGAGGTAAATGGCATGCATTCTCAGGATCCTATCACGAAATTAACCCAGACGTTGCAACGCGACGATGGTTCTCAGGTTCGTATTGTAGCGCAGCGGGGATATGGAAGTGGGCTTACAGCCTCGCTTGATGTGTACGTTCTCCGTCGTGATTCCTCTGAAAGCAACTGGTCACTGTGCGGAAAAGATCCTCACCCAGAGTGGAGAAAGATGTCAGTAGATGAGTATCAGAAATTTGGACGCTCTGAAATGCTGCGTTATGCCACACCAGGTGAAATTCTCAGGGTGGCATCCGCTATTGGCCAGCCAATGAGCTTCCTCGATGGCAACCCTGCGTTTTAGCCCGAACCCTGGCGACGCCTTTTAAACCGGCGTCATTCTTTTTACGAGCAACAGACGGAGAAAAAATGAATCTGAACGAACGAAGCACGAGCGCAGCAACGCCAGATTTGAGCCGACTTTATCTCATTTCCGGGCGCATTATGTTTGATGATGATGATCAGGCCTACCTGGTCGAAGCCGACTCCCCTGGTGATGCAGAGGAGGCTTTCCGGCATCATATTGCTGACAGTGCCGACGACTTAGAAAAGGTGATTATAGTTTCCTCTACAAGTTTCGCTTCAGCTCACAGCAGTCGCGTAATTTGTCGGCCTGCCGTGAAGTAATTTCAACTTCCAATGATATTTCCCTCTTTATAAAAGCCGCCGTCTGGCGGTTTTTATTTGCAAAAATGAATATTAATCCTGAATGATATTAATTTAAGATGAGGTAGTGTTCATATTCTTCTTCTTAATATTTTTTCTAAAAAAACGCCTTCAGGTTATTAGTTGGTATTAGTGTATTTGTTATGATCTTCTCATCAAATACATTAATTAAATAATCAAGGAGTCAACTGTGGCAGATAATTATACTCAGGCGTCGTTTATTATTCCCTGCACTCAGGAGCAGGCAAAAATGGCACAAGAAGCAATCACATTCGTTACCGAAGCAGAAATTGCAGAAGGTGAGCGTTTGCTTGATAAGCCACTGACAGATTGTTCTCTGACTGAGAAGCTGATCCTCAGTATTATCGAGAACCACCCTGAGTATGACCCTTCTGAGCCGAGCTTTGGGCAACCATCCTGCCCAGACTGCAATTATGAACTGTTGTTCGCAACAGAAGTTACCAGCAGTGGGCTGGCAGTTTTTCATGGAGAGACCATTGATCTTGACCATGCAATTTGCCTCACAACTGCCGTGCTGTCGGTATTCGACCTCTCGGAAATGGTAACAATTACTGCTGCATTTACATGCAGTAAAAGCCGGACAGATGAATTTGGGGGTATGACTATTCTGGTCACAAAGGATACCCACTATTACCAGGATGGCTGTCAGTTTTCTCGTCTCATGAATGAGGCTCACAAAGCCGGTATCCAGTATGCTCTGTGTAAAGTGACGCATTACCACGGTGAGAGCAGCTATGTGGCAAGCTATGTCCTGAGCTGCGACGTAGCGGATTCAGCCCAGGAGGTCGTTAACAAACGACTGAAGGCATGTGCCGGAAAAGAGCCAGAAGACGGAATCTATATTCTGTGTGAAGAAGACAACACTAGTCTTTCGGTCGAACTCGTTACAGAACTGTCTCCGCTCGATTACGACAAGCTGAGCAAGCTTCTCCCTTCCCTTGACACCCTTTGCGGCGCTTAAGCCTGCCAATTACCGTAGCCACCGGTTTCCCCGGTGGCCTGGAGCCTGCCATGACCAATAAATTCATAGTTTCTACCGTTGATTGTATCAATGAATTTGCAAGTGACGTTCCGCAGAGTGTTTCCTTACGGATAGATACAATGCTTGAACAGCGTATCCGCAAATTGGCGGCATACGTGAAAGAAAACGATCTTCATTTAACTGAGTTTTACTTCTATGAGGCTTTGTTGAATAAATCGAACTTTTGCTGAGTTGAAGGATCAGATCACGCATCTTCCCGACAACGCAGACCGTTCC
>NZ_WLVC01000038.1:0-46998 GCF_016859735.1 Lelliottia sp. RWM.1
AAAGGGGTTTTAATAACTGGCTTAAAGCTGAAAGCTTTCCGGAACCCCCAGCCTAGCTGGGGGTTTTCTGTGCACAATAAAAGGCCGGGATAATTCCCGGCCTTTTTTATTTATAAGTTCTTCACACGCTCTTTTCCCTGAAAACACGTGAAGTTGTTGTTTCTCAAAACCACGGAATAGTCGCGCCTGCACTTAACCCATAAGACGAAAACACACCTGAAACAGGTTCAGCCAGGCAATCACCATGGCGAATAAATAACCTGAATGATTGTCCTGTAGAAAGGCTTCGCATATTAATCCAGGGCAAATCGGTATACCCGGCTTCCGTTGTCAACGCGCGTTCTTTCGCCTCTTCTTCAGTTAACCACCCTTTCCTCACCGAGCGACGCAGTAGCCGCTGCGGGCTACTTTTTACCTGCACACGGCTGACACAACGCCAGACCGTCATGGATGGCACTGACAAAATCTCAGTACACTGGCAGTAATCGCTTAGCCCTTTTCGCCACACCATTGACTCAAGCTCATGTAATGCGTGCAGATAACCATGTAAACGCAAGATCGCGCCAGGTTTTAAGTCATGTAAGGGGAAACTCACGCCTATATCGCCCTTTCCTCTCTGAACCAGTGCGCGGTGCAGTTTGGCAAACAACGCCGCCATCAGCACCTCTTCACTGAACTCCGGATCGGGGAGCAGACGAATCTCCAGATAGTGATCCATTACCG
The DNA here is from genome assembly GCF_016859735.1 of Lelliottia sp. RWM.1. Taxonomy (NCBI): domain Bacteria; kingdom Pseudomonadati; phylum Pseudomonadota; class Gammaproteobacteria; order Enterobacterales; family Enterobacteriaceae; genus Lelliottia; species Lelliottia sp. RWM.1. Next base: position 724 of record NZ_WLVC01000038.1, read on the forward strand.
CTCCTTAGTCACCTTTCTCACCAAACACACCACCGCGAATCAGAACTGCCATAACGTAATGTTGTTGCTCAGCGTCCGGTTTCTGCCCTTTTGTAACCCAGTTATCAAGGAGGGTATAAAAATCCATTTTCTCTTTCGGCTGACGACAAGCCACACCGCGGCTGGTAACAGATCCATATGGCTCAACGGCTATTGCGCCCAGTTCATCAACCTTGGGATGCCAGGTATCAATGGTACGGAGTGCATTACCTATTTTCTGAGAGTGCATTCCTGCAACATTATCCACCTGGTACAGCAGACGACTCTTACTACTGTTGCTGTCCAGCACCAGCTCCTGAGAAGGGAAAATCTCCTGCCCTGCCCCTAAAAGCACCTGAGCCTCCACACTCAACAGAACAAACCCGTCCCCACTGAGCCCTTTTTCAATTTCCCTAGCCAGTTCATTGAGATCCGTATCGCTGCTGGCAAAATCACGTAATCCGTAACTGTGCGCATCAAACACCCACGTCTTGCTTCCCGCAACCCTGACAGTGATGCATTCTGCGCCGACACGGTTACGCCATAAAAAACGCCCGTTTGCCAGATTGGTTGCATAGCGACGTGCCAGTTCTGAAAAACCGTGTTCACTGATATAACCCTCAATAACCTGCTGCAGTTCATCCTGATAAGCCCGGTCATTGCACACAGACGGTGTGGAAAGGTTGCCCAACACGCGCAGGGTAAATTTCACCTGCAACGTATCAGCATCTGCGGGTAATGCGGCGACATCCACACGCTGCAGGTTTGCTTTCTGGATTTCCGCATCCAGTTTTGCGGGATCGTTAACCAGCGCATTTTTCAGTCGGTTGGAGATTGTTCCCCGTACGGCTTTTTCCTGAAGACGAACCGGCTGCCACACTTTTCCCTCCCAGTTTCCTGAGTACATCACCGCGTCGGAAGTGGCCAGTTTACGTTCAAATGCCAGTACAGAAGCCGTTTTAACGGCCGTTGGAGCCTTTGCCATGTGTCAGTCCTTTTGATTTTGATGTTCTGATACCAGAGGTGCGTCCGCCCCCTGGCAGTAATAGCCGCTTTCAGTGGTGTGATAGCGCCAGAAAATATCGTTCAGCGAGGCAATTCGATGCAGTCCGCACCATTCACCCACACCATATACCGCCTCGGTAAAAGCAAACGGCGTACACGCATCACGCGCGTTGGCCACAACACCCGGCGCATAGCATTCCGATATTCGTTGATAACCTGTCATCAGCGGAACCAGATACCCCGGCTGAGGTTTGGGAACGTGTCGCCATGTCGTAGGATCGCCTTCCTGAATATCGCCCTGCTCAGGTATCTCGGCCTGGATTTTCAGTGCAGCAAAATCAAGCCATGCATCAAGCAGTGTGGCATCAGGATTACTCTCAAGCAGTCTCTGATGATGCTCTGTCAACCAGCGACTGCGGTCGCGCAAAGCAAAACCGGGCATGAGTTGCCACTTCAGGCGGGACATATCACGATCTGTCGTGGGCATTGCCATCACTGAAATATCGGAAACAGAGACGATAATCCCACCCGCCAGCCGGAGCGTCGGGCAAATCTGGGCCAGATAATCCGCAAGATCCCGCAGCCCGTACTCACCATTCGGAATTTCACCGTGGCATTCCAGTAATAGTGAAACCGTCATATGCATGCGCCCCTCTTCATTAAAAGAGGCCGTTTTTGCCTCTCGCGTCAGAGGATTTCGGGTAAGGGAAAACTGATAATCACGACCAGACGTATGTGCATGAACCTGCTGCTCATGGCTGACAACAGCACAGCCATCAATCCGTAGTCCCTGGCTTTTCGTTAAGTGACGTGAGAGTGCGTGTGCAAACCCCAAAAAGTGGGTGATGGCAGGAAAACCGTAGGTCATGCCTGCAATCGCATTCGCGTTTTCCACTTTCAGGCGACGAAGAAGGATAAGCGAACTCATTTCAGCCCCTCCCTGATAATTTTCTCCATCTCGCGCAGATTCGTACTCAAGCGCTCACGGGTTTCCCATTCATGTTTTTCAACGGCGCCCACGTCAGGCAAAGCCTTACGCAGACGCGCGTTCAGCCACAGGGCAAAATCCTCAGCCACATCGGCCTGCCAGTCATCTTTCTCTCGCTCCAGACGGAAGGCCTCATCGGTTTTCGTTCGCCACGGATCCAGCCAGAGCTTATGATGGGGTTTTAGATCTGCACATTTGAGGGTCCAGCATTGCCATGCTTCACTTTGATATGCTGAAGCAATGGTAAATAACTGGTCGATTAGTGCATCAATGCATGCATCACGTGCCGCCCGAATACGAAAGTTGGTGTAATCACCGGTTCTTGTCAGCAATGACACAAGCGACTGGATTGTGCCACTGACCCGACGGTCAAACTGACCGCCAAAGGTAAACAGGGTGCGCAGATTCGTCGGGGGTTTATCAGACCTTTTCCATTGTGGTGGCTGGCAGGAAAGCAACCAGACGCGTCCGCCACGAACACTGTTGAGATAGGAGATATTCTGCGGCTTTGTGCCACCAAAATGCATTTCAGCAGCATCAGGAAATAACACCAATGGCCGGGGATGCCAGGTCTTCTCGCGGCGCGCTTTCCAGATGGCTTTTACGTCATCGCCAAAGCGCAACGCAACCATCTTCTGGTGCAAAGCATGGGCAAGGGAAGTCGCAAATAGAGGGCTTAACAAATGGTACTCTCCCTTGACGGGGAAATACCCCTGCTTTGCCAGCGTGTGTGACGTTGGTTCTCCTGGCGTTAATGCCCGGGAAAAACCGGAAACCCACGCCTTCAGTTGTTCGATGTCGTCGGTAAAAGCAGCCAGAGGACGGTGATCCCCCCGTTTCAGACAAGCCAGCAGGGAATCACCATTTTCAGCACGCGCCTGTAGTAGCTTTGCCACATCAAGTACGGCGGCATTACCCACTGCATCTGGCTCCAGATAAGGTAATACTGCACTACTGAGATACCCTTCCCTGGCGACTGCCTGACAAAAAATACTGCTGCTTTTTGAGTCTCCATGTGTGAATTTTGCTGCATGAGTCACAAGGCTAATTTGCCCCGCTCGTTTTGCCGCATCCGTCAGCCAGGCCTTTGGTTCATATCGCAGCTCAAGTTCACGGCGTTCTGCCGCAAGAACGACGCTATCTTCGTCACGACGTTTTACCGCATCTTTATCAAATGCCTCCAGCTTTGTTTGCCGTCGTGAAGTGATATATTCACAGATAAAATTTTTTAGTTCCCCTTGCATAATACGCCTCTTAATACTTAGAGTATTTATAATTAATTAGATATAATCACAATGCTTAAAATAAATAACGTGAATAAAAAACCACAAGAACAATAAATTGAATCAATGCAACCCTTAAAACCATTAGGCACACAAATAGTTCCTCCTTGAAAAAAAAGAGAAATTACCCTATTTCACCCATAAGATCCACCTCCTATATCATGTCCCTGTTCTTAGATTTTAACGCCAGTATTACGTATTTATTTTTCAACATAGTCTTCTTCAAAAAAATCACTTAATTTATAATTAAAATCTAACTATCGAGCAGATAGCTTAGAAATATATAACGTCCCTGTTATTTATATCTACTGCTGAACAAGCAGCTCGCGCCCTCTTTTAGAGGGCGCGAAACACACCCAAAACCGGGTGATATAGCCATTGCTCGGTTACCTCCTTTTTGTTGACCCTCAGCGTCATTTCGCCATAACGCTTCGACACAGCGGCAAGTTCCATTTGCTTTGCTTCTGCCAGCGTCACTAATACCTCGCTGTAATCGATATCCAGCCACGACTGTACGCCGTCGGCCATGTGCAGAGTCTGAAGACAGAACTGGCCAGCAGGTTTCAGACCACCGTCATCCTGCAAAAGACAGAAATCAGGCTTATCGTCGTCTTCCGTCATACTCAGGAAAAAAGAGGCCTGCGGTGAGGACTGACGAAATGGCGTGCGTCGTTGTAACTCTCCGTTCCACGTCAGTGGCAACCGCCACCACTGTGCTGCAATGGCATCTGACTTGTCGCCGCCCTCCAGCAACGCCGCACGCAGGCGAGTATGTTCCAGCGATGCAAGCGCATTACCAGGGGCATTCTCAACAATACGTGGAATAGCATTCAGCGTGCGGTAAGCCGCTTCGGTAAACAGTTCACGCAGATCGTGGTGATGAAGTGAATGCTGCTCCGTCTCAAAACCCGGCTGTGTATAGGCCACTTTCTCGCCCTGAAGGGCGCGGATATTCCGGTTCAGAATCACCAGATTTTCTTCAGCAGGAACTTGCTGGCGATGACGCTGAATGCGTCCTGCAAACTGGATGAGTGAGCGCATTGAACTGGGTTCGATGATCCCCCAGTCGGCATCAAAATCCCTGCCGACTTCCAGAACGGAGGTTCCCAGAACAACGAAAATATGGTGCTGATGCGATGAGCTCAGTGCCTGTTTGACCTCCGGAAGCTGCCAGATTTGCGCCGGATCGTGCCGGGTAAAAGCACTGTCCAGCCGTTTTTCTATCGCCGCGCGTACGGCAGTGAACCTTCTGCTGTAATTTGTTTGCGGTTTTTTTGTTTTCTAAGCTGCCTGTACGGCAGTGAACCCATTTCACAGAGTTTGATAACGCGGCCACTTTTTCTAAGCTGCCTGTACGGCAGTGAACCGTAAATAACGGTCATTCTGAGTTCCTTTCAATTTCTAAGCTGCCTGTACGGCAGTGAACGCTTGCCCGTAGGATGCTTTCGCGCTGGTAGCTTTCTAAGCTGCCTGTACGGCAGTGAACGCAATCAAGAATTATTCAGTCAGCGCAGTAGTTTTCTAAGCTGCCTGTACGGCAGTGAACTCATGCGCGCCGGTTATGTCGTGATGCCGTTCTTTCTAAGCTGCCTGTACGGCAGTGAACATTTTTCCGAATACGCCGTTACTGTCTGACAGTTTCTAAGCTGCCTGTACGGCAGTGAACCGCTTGAGTGGCTGGCTCAGGAACTTCGCAAATTTCTAAGCTGCCTGTACGGCAGTGAACGCCCAGCTGCCGTTGACTTAATTCCCAGGTTATTTCTAAGCTGCCTGTACGGCAGTGAACATCAGGCGACCGATAACGTTAATTGCTCCAGCGTTTCTAAGCTGCCTGTACGGCAGTGAACGATTGGGTTTCATCATTTGGTTTCTCTTTTGTTTTCTAAGCTGCCTGTACGGCAGTGAACTGGAGCAATCTACACCTATCCTGTTGTCTGATAAAGATAAAATTCCTTTATATCCAATAAACCCTTTTTTCTGGACGTCCCTTCGCCTTTTAATAAATCAATGAGTTACATAAAGGGTCGAAAAAAGGGTTCGACGAGATACGCCAGGAATATTCTCCCGGCGTACTGGGCGGCACGTTAACAATTGAGGTGAATCGACATATTTCCACAGCGAGAAGCAATAAGATCCGCGGCCATTGAATGCGTTAAATCATGAAGCAACCCGGTCAAATGCGGCAGCATATCGCGGTCAAAATGCGAGATAAGTAGCACATGGTTTAATGCCCGGCAGTAATCGCATTTGGTTTCAGTATCTTCCAGCAGCCACTCTTTTCTCCGTGGTGCTTCCTCGGCTTCTTCAAACTCCACGACCTGAAAATCACTCATCGACTCCGCAAGCCCTGTTTTGACTTCTTCAAGGTACGCACCAAGACAGCGGCAAACAGGTTGAGTTTGCGGGAGTGAATGACAATCAAGCAGGATTTCAGTAAGCAGTTTACAGCGCTCGGCGAGCGTTGGGAGGTCGGGGGTAAGTGAGAGTTCGCTGTAGATCTGAGGAATACTCGTATGTTCCATTTAATTATGACTCCGTGTGAATTGTAAGATCTCCACCCGAACGCCAAGTCAGGCGGCAGACTGAACCGGTTTGGCGTACCGACTCACACGAGAAAATCGGCGCTTCAAAGAAGCCCCGGCTCAGCCCACCATAATTGAGTCTGCGGATTATATCGCTAGCTTTCAAAAGTGTGAACGAACCTTATGATAGTCGACGAATCAACATCATTTCTCTCGTGTAATCAGGACGCCAATCCTGACACCTGATTTTGCAGGTGCGCCGCCATTTTATTACTGTAAATTTATCCAGCAATCATTACCGCAATAAACTGGAAAGCGCCTCGCAAAATTTCAGTGCGGCCTGATGCCCTCTCCCATGGGGAGAGGGAGAAAAGCAGGCATAAAAAAACCGGGCAATTGCCCGGTTTTTTAAGACTAATATTCGAAATCAGTGCGCCGCTTCCGGCTTATGCTTCTGTGCACTCTGGAAATCATACGTCAGCTCATTCTTCGCCTGATCCAGTGCAACCGTCACCTGTCCGCCATCCACCAGCGAGCCAAACAACAACTCGTTTGCCAGTGGTTTCTTCAGGTTATCCTGGATCACACGCGCCATCGGACGCGCGCCCATCGCACGGTCATAGCCTTTCTCAGCCAGCCAGTTGCGGGCCTCCTGGCTTACTTCCAGCGACACGCCTTTCTGATCCAGTTGAACCTGCAACTCGACGATGAATTTATCCACCACCTGATGGATCACGTCGGTAGACAGGTGATCGAACCAGATAATGTTGTCGAGACGGTTACGGAACTCCGGCGTAAAGATCTTCTTGATCTCTTCCATCGCATCAGTGCTGTTATCCTGGTGGATAAGCCCGATGGATTTACGTTCGGTTTCACGTACACCGGCGTTGGTGGTCATAACCAGCACCACGTTGCGGAAGTCCGCTTTGCGCCCGTTGTTATCGGTCAGCGTCCCGTTATCCATCACCTGCAAGAGAATGTTGAATACGTCCGGGTGTGCCTTCTCGATTTCATCAAGCAGCAGAACCGCGTGCGGATGCTTGATCACCGCGTCGGTGAGCAGGCCGCCCTGGTCGAACCCTACATATCCCGGAGGCGCACCAATCAAACGGCTGACGGTGTGGCGCTCCATATATTCGGACATATCAAAGCGTAGCAGTTCAATACCCAGCGCTTTGGACAGTTGAACCGTCACCTCGGTTTTCCCGACGCCAGTAGGACCGGCAAACAGGAAGGAACCGACAGGTTTGTGGTCATGTCCCAGCCCGGCACGGGCCATTTTGATCGCTTCGGTTAAAGCCTCGATGGCTTTATCCTGACCAAAGACCAGCATTTTCAGACGATTGCCGAGGGTACGCAGCGTGTCACGGTCACTCTGAGAGACACTCTTCTCAGGGATACGTGCAATGCGCGCTACCACGGATTCAATGTCCGCCACGTTAACCGTTTTCTTACGCTTACTGGCAGGCATCAGGCGCGCACGCGCCCCCGCTTCGTCAATGACGTCAATTGCTTTATCCGGCAGATGACGGTCGTTAATGTATTTCACCGCCAGTTCCACCGCCGCTCGCACCGCTTTCGCCGTGTAGCGGACATCGTGGTGCGCTTCGTACTTCGGTTTCAGGCCGTTGATGATCTGCACTGTTTCCTCAACAGACGGCTCAGTGACATCGATTTTCTGGAAGCGACGCGCCAGAGCACGGTCTTTTTCGAAAATGTTGCTGAACTCCTGGTAGGTCGTGGAACCCATCACGCGGATCTTGCCACTGGAAAGCAGCGGTTTGATCAGGTTAGCAGCATCCACCTGCCCACCAGAGGCAGCACCCGCACCGATGATGGTATGAATTTCATCGATAAACAGAATGCTGTTGGTGTCCTGCTCCAGTTGCTTTAACAGCGCCTTGAAGCGTTTTTCAAAATCACCACGGTATTTGGTTCCTGCCAGCAGAGAACCAATATCCAGAGAATAGATGGTGCAATCGGCAATCACTTCCGGTACGTCACCCTGCACAATACGCCAGGCAAGGCCTTCCGCAATCGCGGTTTTACCCACGCCAGATTCCCCTACCAGCAGCGGGTTGTTTTTACGGCGACGGCACAGCACCTGGATGGCACGCTCCAGCTCTTTGTCGCGGCCAATCAGCGGGTCGATACCGCCAACGCGAGCAAGCTGGTTAAGGTTGGTGGTGAAGTTTTCCATACGATCCTCCCCGCCTGCTTGCTCTTCGGTATTGTTAACCTGGTTGCTGGAATCCGATGCCTGGTTAGGCTCGTCTTTCCGCGTTCCGTGAGAAATGAAGTTCACCACATCAAGGCGACTGACTTCATGTTTGCGCAGCAGATACGCTGCCTGTGATTCCTGTTCGCTGAAGATAGCCACCAGCACATTTGCGCCAGTCACTTCACTGCGGCCAGAGGACTGGACATGGAACACCGCGCGCTGCAAAACACGCTGGAAGCTGAGCGTCGGCTGAGTGTCGCGCTCTTCTTCACTGGCAGGCAGCACCGGTGTGGTTTGTTCGATGAAGGCTTCGAGTTCCTGACGTAGCGCCACCAGATCCACGGAGCAGGCTTCCAGCGCTTCGCGGGCAGATGGGTTGCTAAGCAGTGCAAGCAGTAAATGCTCGACGGTCATAAACTCATGTCGGTGCTCACGCGCTCTGGCGAAAGCCATGTTTAAACTGAGTTCCAGTTCTTGATTGAGCATAGGCACCTCCCCCAATTTTATGCCTTATCAGGCCTTTTCCAGCGTACACAGCAACGGATGCTCGTTCTCCCTTGCATAGTCGTTCACCATCGCCACTTTCGTCTCCGCGACTTCTGCGGTAAAAATCCCGCAAATGGCTTTACCACGGTAGTGAACGGTAAGCATCAGTTGCGTTGCACGTTCTACATCATAAGAAAAGAACTTTTGTAGCACGTCAATAACAAATTCCATCGGCGTGTAATCATCGTTCATTAACATAACTTTATACATAGATGGCGGTTTTAGCGCGTCACGCACTTTGTCTTCCGCCAGTTGATCAAAATCCAGCCAGTCGTTCGTCTTACTCATTTTTCATAATCACTATGAATCTACCTCAGATGTTAGATAACAATCATCTATTACTGTCATCCGCGATGTCTGTCACAAACCCTGCCAATAGCGTTAACTGCTTCAAATTTTTGGTTGATTATGGTCCCAACTCCAGCGCCAAACGCTTGACGGCTTGTTTCGTTTATCTAAATTGTACAAGCGTGAGTTGGCGAGGTTTTGAACAGCCCCCACTCCACCACCGGTTCATTCCATCTTAATTAATAAGATTTACGAAGGATGTCGAAGCATGGAAATGGGTACTGTTAAGTGGTTCAACAACGCCAAAGGGTTTGGTTTCATCTGCCCTGAAGGCGGCGGCGAGGATATCTTCGCTCACTATTCCACCATTCAGATGGATGGTTACAGAACGCTCAAAGCCGGGCAAACAGTCCGGTTCGATGTTCACGAGGGACCGAAAGGCAATCATGCCAGTGTTATCGTGCCCATTGAAGCAGAAGTTGTTGCATAGCTCTCTGATTCATTGTGTACATCCCGCACTCAAAATGCCAGCCCGATCGGCTGGCATTTTTATTTATGGCTTATTCACGCGCCAGCGCATCGACCGGATCAAGACGGGCTGCGTTTCGTGCAGGCAACCAGCCAAATAACACGCCGGTAAAGGTTGAGCATAAAAAAGCCGTCAGGATCGCCACAGGAGAGAAACCGATTTCCCAGCCGGGCAAAAACAGTTGTAAGGCGAACGCAATCATCATCGAGAGAGCAATCCCCATCGCCCCGCCAACCAGACACACCAGCACCGCTTCAATCAAAAACTGCTGCAGTACATCGCTTGCTCTGGCCCCGACTGCCATACGAATGCCAATCTCCCGCGTACGCTCTGTCACCGATACCAGCATGATATTCATCACGCCAATCCCACCGACAACCAGTGAAATCACGGCAACCAGCGTCAGGAACATCTGAAGAGTACGTGTGGTCTTTTCGGCCGTTTTCAAGAGGCCGTCCATATTCCAGGTGAAGAAATCTTTCTTCCCGTGGCGTAACGTTAACAGCCGTTCAAGCTGTTGTTCAGCCTGCGTACTGTCGTAGCCTTCTTTTACACGCACGGTGATGGAGTTGAGCCACGACTGGCCCATAATCCGCCCGGAAATAGTGCTATATGGCAGCCATACGCGCAGGATTTTACTGCTGCCAAACATCGACTGCTTCTCTTCCGCGACGCCAATCACCGTCGCGGGCATATTGCCCACCAGAATGACCTCCCCCACCACACTGGCCTTATTGGGGAACAGCTGTCGGCGCGAGTTGATATCAAGAACTACCACCTGTGCCCTGCCCGCGAGTTGTTCAGCATTGAAGGTGGTCCCCTCGCTGAAGGTCATCCCGTAGACGTTGAAGTAATCACCGCTTACGCCGTTCGCACTTGCCGCCACATCAATATTGCCGTAGCGCAGGCGCAGGTTTTGCGACACCGCCGGCGTGGCCGAATTGACCCAGGGTTGTCGCTGTATCGCGGTCAGGTCATCGTATTTCAGCGCCTGCTGATACTGAGGCTCATCATCACCAAAATCTTTACCGGGATAGACATCAATGGTATTCGTCCCAATCGCGCGAATGTCTGCCAGCACAAGTTGCTTGGCTGCATCGCCCACCACCACAATCGACACCACAGAAGCAATGCCGATAATGATGCCGAGCATGGTGAGCAACGTCCGCATTTTATTGGCTGCCATCGCCAGCCAGGCCATTGTCAGCGCCTCCCGGAAACCGCTGACAAACTGCCCCCAGCCCGATGTGGCGGGCAACGCCTCTTTGTGTACCCCAGTCTGCACACGTCCGGGTGGAGGATTGCTGACCAGTTCGCCATCACGGATCTCGATGATCCGCTCGGCTTGCGCCGCCACCAGCGGATCGTGTGTAACAATAATCACCGTGTGCCCCTGATCGCGTAACTGATGAAGGATAGCCATAACCTCTTCCCCCGAATGGCTATCAAGCGCCCCGGTGGGCTCATCAGCCAGGATCACCTGTCCACCGTTCATCAGTGCGCGGGCAATGCTGACACGCTGCTGCTGCCCCCCCGATAACTGCGACGGCTGATAATCCACACGCTCCGCCAGCCCAAGGCGCGTTAACAGCGCCTGCGCGCGCTCAAGCCGCTTTTTACGCTCTATACCGGCATACACCGCCGGAACCTCAACGTTTTGCGCCGCGCTCAGGTGGGAAAGCAGATGATAACGCTGGAAGATAAAGCCGAAATGTTCCCGGCGCAGTTTTGCCAGCGCATCGCCATCAAGGGTGGATACATCCGTTCCCGCAACGCGATACGTCCCGCTGGTGGGTTTGTCCAGGCAGCCAAGAATGTTCATCAGCGTGGATTTACCGGAACCCGAGGCGCCCACGATCGCCACCATTTCTCCGGCTTCCACCTGCAGCGAAATGCCCTTAAGTACGTCCACCGGCCCATCTCCCGACGGGTAACTGCGGCGAATCGCATTCAGCTCAAGCAATGCCGTCATTTCGCAGCTCCAGGCAGACTTTCGCTGATCACCACCTCGTCGCCCTCTTCCAGCCCTTTGACAATGACGACATCGGTGTCATTTCGTGCCCCTATCGTCACCTCACGCTCACGCGTTTCGCCAGTGCGCAACACTTTCACCTTGTAGCGATTCTCTCCCGCCGTTTCGCCCAAAGCGGAAAGCGGAACGGTCAGGACATTTTTTACTCCCGTCAGTTGGATATGAACCTGTGCCGTCATGTCCAGACGCAACACGCCCTGCGGGTTAGGAACCTCGAAACGGGCATAGTAGAAGATAGCGTCGTTTACTTTTTCCGGTGTCGGCAGGATATCTTTGAGCACACCTTCGTAACGGGTTTGCGGGTCGCCAAGCACTGTAAACCAGGCATTTTGCCCCGGTTTAAGATGGATAACATCGGCTTCCGACACCTGCGCTTTTACCAGCATCGTTCCCATATCGGCCAGCGTGAGGATATTTGGCGCTTGTTGAGCCGCAATCACCGTTTGCCCCTGAAGCGTGGTGATTTGCGTAACTTCACCGGCCATTGGCGCCACGATGCGCGTGTAGTCGAGGTTCGTTTTTGCCGTATCGAGCGTGGCCTGATTGCGCTTAATCTGGGCGTCAATTGTGCCCATCTGCGCCTGTTTTACCGCCAGTTGCGTCGCGGAGGTATCCAGATCCTGCTTCGATATCGCCTGGGTTTTGGCAAGCGCCTGCTGACGTGCCAGCGTTACCTTCGCGAGGTTACGCTCTGCTTCCGCCTGGCTGCGCTGGGCACGCAGCTCCATTAGTGTTGCTTCCACTTCACGGATCTGGTTTTCAGCCTGTTCAGGATCAATCACCCCCAGTAACTGGCCTTTTTTTACCTTATCGCCAATCTCAACCGACAGCGTTTTTAACTGGCCGCTCACCTGTGCCCCTACGTCAACTTTACGCAACGCATCCAGTTTCCCCGTCGCCAGTACACTTTGTTGCAGCTCACCCGGGCGAACAATCAGTGTTTGATATTGTGGAACAGGCGCATTTAACACCTGCCATAACCAAAATCCACCCGCCAACACAACCACGGCCAGCAGCAGAAGCAGCTTCCTGCGTTTTCCCTTGAGGTTCATAAATATTCCAAATAAGTGTCCTTGCAATCATAACCGTTGATTCTATCTAAACAGCCCTTCAACGAAACCCCTGTTTCTTATAATGGTCATAAATTGTTTACGAGATGTTGATAATTCGCCTGCTGAAATAGAGATCTTCCTAAAAGCAGTCGGGATCTATCATGTCTTCTATCGTCGATACACCTTATTCACAACAGCCACAACCTAAATCTGGCTGGCAGCTCTTTACGAGCCTGGCATCAGGCGCGCTCACCCCAGGGTTGGCGTGGCAAAACCCATCCTATCGTCGTAAATTCATGTTACGTTCGCTGGCTACACCGTTTAGCACCGCTCGTCTGCTGACAAGCCTTGCAAAGCAACCACGTCTGATGCAAATGCTCCAGGTGCAGCCTGGTCTGCCGTGTCGTCTTCACCGTCCGTGGCTTACCGTTAATATGAACCGCCAGCAGTCTCTGGAATCACTTAACTGCCATTACCAGACGATGAGCCGTAAGCTTCCACCTGTGTTGATGAACGGTTATTTGTCTAAACAGGGTGTGACACTGCTAACGCTGACAGGCAAAGACGAACAGCAATTTACCGTGCGTCTGTGTGCCGATGCGTTTCTCGACAAAGAAGGCGAAGCAACAATTGCATTCTGCGACCATCAAAACACCGTACTGGCAGAAATGACCTTTACGTTGTGCCAGTTTGAGGGCAAGTCCACGCTCTTCATTGGTGGATTACAGGGAGCCAAATCGTATGTCTCCCATGAACTCATCCAGGGCGCAACCAAAGCATGCCACGGTTTATTCCCGAAACGTCTTCTGGTTGAAACGGCCATGACGCTGGGTGCAGCCTTCCCGGTAGAACAGATTGTTGCCGTGAGTAACGCCACCCACATCTATCGCAGCTGGCGTTATCGCAAGAAAAAAGAAGGTAAGTTGCTGGCAGATTATGACAGCTTCTGGCTCTCCCTTGGCGGAGAGCAATCCAGCAGTGGTAACTTCGTGATGCCGCTGACCATGCCGCGTAAACCGATGGAAGAGATTGCCAGCAAGAAACGCTCGGAATACCGCCGTCGCTATGAGTTACTGGACAGCCTGATTGACCAGGTCAAACAGGCCACTCACAGTTAATCCGCTCTCCCGCGTGCCAGCCACATCACGCGGGAGAACATTTTGCGCAGCAGAGTTGGTACAGACTCAACGCCCCGTTTTCCCGCTTCCGTTGCAACTTCTATCGCTAAATCCGGTTTTGACGATCGATGAATGGCTTTAGCGATCACTCGCCGCATATTCATCGGCACATCGACAGGAACCATTGCGACGCGATGGAAAACATCATCAAAGCCCTGTCGATACATGAAATGCTCCATGTCCATGGCGGGTAATACCGTCAGATGATCCCGCTCTTCATCACGGTCATTGTTCAGCAGGCCACGCACGGTTGAGGCATATTTTTTACCGGCTTCATCACCATCCACCAGCACGTGCCATTCAATCCCCATCCGACGGGCAAATTTGATCAGTGGCTTTAATCCCGATTGCGCAAACTCGATGACTTTAATGCCTTCCGCATCGAAATGATGACCGCACTGGCGCGCAAGCTCGTTAATCACCCAGGTCTCGGTTTCCCCTTCGACCAGTAGCCAGCAACGTGCAAACAGCGATGACGCGCGATTAAAACGAATATGAAACGCAATACGACGCCCGTCTTCCGCGCTTAATCCGCCTGGACCAAGGCGGTAAGCGGAAACGCGTGATGATTCACGCACCAGACGGCAGACGTATTCCACCGGCGTCAGCGATAACAGCTCACCGGAGTTGGTGGTGGTAATACGCTGAAGGGGCAAGAGATTAAGCAAATGCCAGGCAACGGAGAGCATGATGGGATGCAGACGCGTTTCGGGATCTTCCACTAACAGCAACGGGCGCGCATCCCGGTCCAGCCGGACCGTACCTTTGGCCTGCAAGAGTGTGGAAAACAATCCCAGCAAAATAACCCGATGAGTTCGACCTCCGGGTTTGTCGATCATCCGGTTAATGATATCGAGGTAACGCCAGCTACGCTGCTCGTCATGAGAGCGGCGACGCATCAGCCGGTTTCGGGAAGGCGATATTCCCTGCTCAGAAAAGTAATGCTCCAGCAATTGCACCATGGCAGACAGCCCCTGGCGGATCTGGCCGTCGGTTAAATTCTGTGGCCGGGAAACCAGTTCTCGCGCCAGAAAATCCAGCTCACGGGCGGTAACTTCCGCTTCAGGCATATTGGGGACTGTGCCGTTGCGAATACGGCGCATAAAACGCGCATCGCGCAAACGCAGGACCGGCATCAAACGTATCAGATGACGCGCCTGATCATCGATATTCTCCAGCGGGATCGGGTTGCCTTTCGCATCGAGGAATTCACGCAGGGTCAGTACGCCCTCGGTTTCATCCAGCTCACCTTCAAGGCGGTAAAAAATGCGGTGATAGTCGTCATCACATTGCACCCAGCAGGGCGACATTGGCCGGAAGCGACGCACGCGGTGACGCCCTGGCTCAGCTTCCCGAAATGTCAGAATAATATGCAGATGCTTTTCGCGCCCCATGACATCACCTGGCGGGAACCAGAAATCATCATGCACGAAATGGTATAAATCGTCTTCGGGGGAAAGCAGTAGCGTAAGCGCATCCAGCAGGCTGGACTTACCCCAGGCGTTTTCCCCAATCAGGACATTGTTCTGCTCCAGCATTAGCGATAACCGATTAATGCCACGAAACCCTACGATATCGACACGTTCGAGAAGCATACACCCTCCGGGTAACAGAACTTTTTTCCTTCAAGTTATCAGCAGTATAACGGCTCGTACGCAGACAGGACACTCCCGGAAAGTCAGGTTATGTCGACAGAACGCAATAAATTGCGAATTTTCATGTCAGGTTTCATTTGAAATATTGGTTTAGAGAAAGAAACTCTGTTTTCAGAATTGAACTATGCTTTATTCACCTCCCGTTCGAACAAGGATTGACATCACATTGCCTTAAATCAAATTAATCGAATTTATTTAAGTGGCGAAGGGGTGTTGTTGGTTTCTAAAATACTCGCTCTTTGAGTCGTCATCCCTTTATGGCGATATAACCCGTGCGCAGGATAGCGCCCGGACATTTTAATTGAGGTGGTTATGTTCAGAAAATTAGCGGCAGAATGTTTCGGTACATTCTGGCTGGTGTTTGGTGGCTGCGGTAGTGCAGTTCTGGCAGCAGCATTTCCGGAATTAGGGATTGGTTTTGTCGGTGTCGCGCTGGCTTTTGGCTTAACCGTTTTAACTATGGCGTTTGCCGTGGGACATATTTCCGGCGGTCATTTTAACCCGGCGGTGACATTAGGACTCTGGGCTGGCGGACGTTTCCCGGCGAAAGAGGTGATTGGCTATATTGTTGCTCAGGTCGTCGGTGGCATTATTGCAGCCGCGGTGCTGTATGTTATTGCCAGTGGCAAAGCAGGCTTTGACGCAGCGGCCAGCGGCTTTGCCTCTAACGGTTATGGTGAACACTCACCAGGCGGCTACTCTATGCTGTCTGCTATCGTGATTGAAATTGTACTGACCGCAGGCTTCCTGCTGGTTATTCACGGTGCAACGGACAAACACGCGCCAGCCGGTTTCGCCCCTATTGCTATCGGCCTGGCATTAACGCTGATTCACCTGATTTCTATTCCAGTAACCAATACTTCCGTTAACCCGGCCCGTAGCACCGCAGTCGCTATTTTCCAGGGCGGTTGGGCACTTGAACAGCTGTGGCTGTTCTGGGTGATGCCAATCATCGGCGGTATTCTGGGTGGTGTGCTGTATCGCACTCTGCTGGAAAAACGCGATTAACCATACTTTCCCCTCTCCCGATGGGAGAGGGTCGGAATGCGGAATTAAGGTCCCACGTTCCCACGCAAATAAAGCCGGGTAAGCGTTAGCGCTGCCCGGCTTTATTTTGTCACTTTACTGGGCAGCCTTTATTGGGTAGTGTCTCTGGCGCTAAGCAGATACTCAAAAGGACCGGCTGTTCATGTTTTCAGGACTCCTCATCATTCTTCTGCCCCTGATCGTGGGCTACCTTATTCCTTTGCACCAGGTTTCAGCATTAAAGCTGATCAATCGCTTTCTCAGCTGGATTGTTTACGTCATTCTTTTCTTTATGGGGATAAGCCTGGCGTTTCTGGATAATCTCGCCACCAACCTGCTGTCGATCCTTCATTATTCCGCCGTAACTATTGTGGTTATTTTAGCGTGCAATATTGCCGCGCTTTTCTGGCTGGAACGGACGATTCCGTGGAAAAATCACCACCAGCAAGAAAAACTCCCTTCGCGTATTGCCATGGCCATTGAATCATTAAAACTCTGTGGCGTAGTCGTACTTGGTTTCCTGCTTGGCCTAACGGGATGGGCATTTTTAAAACATGCAACACAAGCCAGCGAATATACCCTGATTTTCCTTTTGTTCCTGATTGGTATTCAGCTACGCAATAATGGTATGACACTGAAACAGATTGTCCTGAATCGCCGGGGAATGATTGTCGCGGTTGTTGTGGTGGCCAGTTCACTTATTGGTGGCGTGATTAATGCCTTTATCCTCGACCTGCCGCTAAAAACCGGGCTGGCGATGGCGTCCGGGTTTGGCTGGTATTCGCTTTCCGGCATTCTGTTAACCGAATCATTCGGTCCGGTGATTGGCAGTTCAGCCTTCTTTAACGACCTGGCGCGTGAGTTGATTGCCATTATGCTGATCCCTGGTCTTGTACGCCGCAGTCGCTCTACTGCGCTGGGGTTGTGCGGCGCGACATCAATGGACTTTACCCTGCCGGTCCTGCAGCGTTCAGGTGGGCTTGAGCTCGTTCCCGCCGCCATTGTGCATGGTTTTATTTTAAGCCTGCTGGTTCCCATCCTGATGGCGCTGTTCTCTGCCTGATACTTCTTTGGCGGTAGTTCCTCTGCCGCCAATATTGCGCTAAATCAATATCCCTCTATTTTGTAGCAGAAAGCCCTTTTCACCTTTCTGGCACAAGCATAACCTTAAACATGTATATCAAATATAACTTTAACAGGTGTGATTATGTTTTGTGTGCAATGTGAACAAACCATCCGTACCCCGGCAGGCAATGGCTGCTCCTACGCGCAAGGTATGTGCGGTAAAACCGCAGAGACATCAGATTTACAGGATCTGCTGATTGCTGCCCTGCAAGGGCTTTCCGCATGGGCTGCAAAAGCCCGTGAATACGGCATCATCGACCACTATGTCGACAATTTCGCCCCCCGCGCTTTTTTCTCCACACTGACTAACGTTAACTTCGATTCCCCGCGCATTGTGGGTTATGCCCGCGAAGCCATCGCCCTGCGTGAAGCGCTGAAAGCGCAAAGCCTGAGTGCCGATGCCACCGCCTGCGTTGATAACCCCATGGCGGGTCTGCAACTGGTAAGCGACGATCTGGGCGAATTGCAGCGTCAGGCCGCCGAATTTACCCCGAACAAAGACAAAGCCGCGATTGGCGAGAACATTCTGGGTCTGCGCCTGCTGTGTCTGTACGGCCTGAAAGGTGCGGCTGCCTATATGGAACACGCCCACGTATTAGGTCAGTACGACAATGATATTTACGCGCAGTACCACAACATTATGGCGTGGCTGGGCACATGGCCGTCCGATATGAATGCACTGCTGGAATGTTCAATGGAAATTGGCCAGATGAACTTCAAAGTGATGAGCATTCTGGATGCCGGAGAAACCCTCACTTACGGTCACCCAACGCCAACACAGGTGAACGTGAAAGCGACCGAAGGGAAATGCATCCTGATTTCCGGGCATGACCTCAAAGATCTCTATAATCTGCTGCAACAAACCGAAGGGACGGGCGTGAATGTCTATACCCATGGTGAAATGCTGCCTGCGCACGGTTATCCGGAGCTGCGTAAATTCAAACACCTGGTCGGTAACTACGGCAGTGGCTGGCAGAACCAGCAGGTAGAGTTTGCCCGCTTCCCTGGCCCTATCGTGATGACATCCAACTGCATCATCGACCCAACCGTCGGTGCATATGACGATCGGATCTGGACGCGCAGCATCGTCGGCTGGCCGGGTGTGAGCCACCTTGAAGGCGATGATTTCGGCCCGGTGATCGCCCAGGCCCAGCAGATGGCAGGCTTCCCGTACAGCGAAATTGAACACCTGATCACCGTCGGCTTTGGCCGCGAAACCCTGCTGGGTGCTGCAGATTCCTTAATCGACCTGGTGAGCCGCGAAAAACTGCGTCATATCTTCCTGATTGGCGGTTGCGATGGCGCACGTGGTGAACGTAACTACTTCACCGATTTCGCTACCAGCGTACCGCAGGATTGCCTGATCCTGACACTGGCCTGCGGTAAATACCGTTTCAATAAACTGGACTTCGGCAATATCGAAGGCCTGCCACGTCTGGTAGATGCGGGTCAGTGTAACGATGCCTACTCCGCCATTATTCTGGCCGTCACCCTGGCGGAAAAACTGGGCTGCGGCGTGAACGACCTGCCGCTGTCTCTGGTGCTTTCCTGGTTCGAGCAAAAAGCGATTGTGATCCTGCTGACCCTGCTCTCTCTGGGCGTGACCAATATTGTCACCGGGCCAACGGCTCCCGGTTTCCTGACGCCGGACCTGCTCGCCGTCCTGAACGAGAAATTTGGTCTGCGTTCTGTGACTACCGTTGAAGAAGATATGCAGCAACTGCTGAGCGCGTAAGGAGCCATTCATGACGATGCCAACCTCACAATGTCCGTGGCGGATGCAGGTTCATCACATCCATCAGGAGACGCCGGATGTGTGGACGCTCTCGCTGCTGTGCCATGACTACTATCCGTACCGTGCAGGTCAGTACGCGCTGGTCAGCGTTCGCCACTCTGCCGATACCCTTCGCGCTTATACGATCTCGTCTACGCCGGGCGTGAGCGAGTACATTACGCTCACCGTCCGTCGGATTGATGACGGCGCAGGTTCCCAGTGGCTGACTCGTGACGTAAAACGCGGAGATTACATCTGGCTGTCTGATGCTCAGGGGGATTTCACCTGCGATGACAAGGCTGAAGATAAATTCCTGCTGCTGGCAGCCGGTTGTGGCGTGACGCCGGTGATGTCGATGCGCCGCTGGCTGGCAAAAAACCGTCCTCAGGCCGACGTACAGGTGATTTTCAGCGTGCGTTCACCCGACGATGTCATTTTTGCCGACGAATGGCGCAATTATCCCGTCACGCTGGTGGCTGAAAACAACGCCACCCACGGTTTTGTGCCGGGTCGTCTGAGCCGTGAACTGCTGCAAAGCGTACCGGACATTGCCAGCCGAACGGTAATGACCTGCGGCCCAGCGCCGTACATGGATATTGTGGAAAAAGAGGTGACAGCACTGGGTGTGACCCGCTTCTTCAAAGAGCAATTCTTCACGCCCGTTGCTGAAGCCGCCACCAGCGGCATCAAATTCACTAAGCTGCAACCGGCGC
This sequence comes from Lelliottia sp. RWM.1, assembly GCF_016859735.1. Classification (NCBI taxonomy): domain Bacteria; kingdom Pseudomonadati; phylum Pseudomonadota; class Gammaproteobacteria; order Enterobacterales; family Enterobacteriaceae; genus Lelliottia; species Lelliottia sp. RWM.1. The sequence goes on from NZ_WLVC01000038.1 coordinate 20,679, forward strand.
AGACATTCTTTAGTCGTGTGGGGAGTACGCTGCTGGATGCGCTGGAAAGCAACAACGTGCCCGTGGTTGCCGCCTGTCGCGCTGGTGTATGTGGTTGCTGTAAAACGAAAGTGGTTGAGGGTAACTACACCGTCACCAGCACCATGACGTTAACGGACGCAGAGATTGCCGAAGGCTACGTACTGGCGTGCTCCTGCCATCCGCAGGGTGATTTGGTCCTGGCCTGATAACCTGTGCCCGGCGGTACTGCTGCTGGGCACAGTTTTTCGTAGTGGTCATTTCAGGGGGTTGATGCAGGATTAATCGCCACCCTGTGCGGGTCTGCTGATGTGAATGTTTAAGCTGCCAGTGAACGTTCCAATCCTTAAACGTTGACCCTTTCGATTTTTCTAAGCTGCCTGTACGGCAGTGAACCTTCACTACCCAGGATTGCTACTGCGCGGTTATTTCTAAGCTGCCTGTACGGCAGTGAACGCTGGCCTGCTGGTGTTGTTGATGTTCCCACTTTTCTAAGCTGCCTGTACGGCAGTGAACTTGTTGTGCTGAATACCTCAAGAGGAATCTTATTTCTAAGCTGCCTGTACGGCAGTGAACACCAATCATCATAGTTCAGATAAATAGTGACCTTTCTAAGCTGCCTGTACGGCAGTGAACCTATCCCCTGCTTTATCCAAAATTGGTCAACTTTTCTAAGCTGCCTGTACGGCAGTGAACCCATTTTGAAAATGGAATGCCTGTCGCCAGTCTTTCTAAGCTGCCTGTACGGCAGTGAACAAAAAAAGATGATAAGGAGGATTGTTCTATGGTTTCTAAGCTGCCTGTACGGCAGTGAACTTTCTCAGCTGCGTGTGACGTATTCCCGTGAATTTCTAAGCTGCCTGTACGGCAGTGAACTATGACATAAAAGATACGGTTTCGGGATATCGTTTCTAAGCTGCCTGTACGGCAGTGAACTGATGCAATGCATCTTCGCGAATACCCCTGTCTTTCTAAGCTGCCTGTACGGCAGTGAACCACCCCATCAAAGCGATTCCGGTGTTGAGAATTTTCTAAGCTGCCTGTACGGCAGTGAACTGAGCGTGAAATTATCCGCCTGGGTGTGGGATTTTCTAAGCTGCCTGTACGGCAGTGAACGAACTTAGCCGCTGTCATGCCAAGCGTCAGACTTTCTAAGCTGCCTGTACGGCAGTGAACAATCATTCTCTAATTCGTCCATTTGAACGTCCCTTTCTAAGCTGCCTGTACGGCAGTGAACAGGGAGCCCGCGGCACGGTTACGGACGACACATTTCTAAGCTGCCTGTACGGCAGTGAACTGAAGCAATCTACACCTATCCTGTTGTCTAATAAACAGAATTATTCTTTTTCCTGAAAAAAACCCTTTTTTCCTCACCGTTATTTCAAGCCAAGAAAATCAATAGGTTATAACCGGCAAATAAAAAAGGGTCCGCAGACCCTTTTTTAAAAAATCATTTCCGGTTAACAAGGAACAACGTTCACTGCCACGCCGGATCTTTCGCCAGGGCATAACGTCCTGCGCCTAGAAATGCGACGGCAAGCGCGCCAATAAAGAAATAGACCAGGCTTTCAATCGCCCATGCGCCCACCGCATCCAGCGCGAACGTTTCGCCTGTTCCCACCATCAGCCATGCCACGACCATTGTAAATGCCAGTACCAGCGCAGCGGGACGCGTGAAGATCCCCAGAATAATCAGAACCGGCGCGACCACTTCCCCCACTAACACACCGTAGGCGATAAAACCGGGCAGCCCTTTTTCCACCAGCATGCCGCTGATGAAACCCACGCCACCAAAGAGTTTGTGTAAACCGTGAAACAGCATCAACCCGCCGACGGCGAGTCGTAACAAAAGTTTGCCAAGATCGTCGCACGCTAGCTTTTTATTAACAGTAATTAACAATGATTTAACCATCTGAAATGATTCCTGTTTTCACCCGAGGTTTCATCAGACTAATCTGAATAGATACCAATGAAAAGCACCTTTTAATGGTGGGGAATTACCGGGCGTTGCGGTGAGTTTCATCTAAGCTTGTAAGCGATATCACAAAAAGGAGACGGACAACCATGAAACAAACCGTAGCTGCCTATATTGCCAAAACGCTTGAACAGGCAGGTGTAAAACGCATCTGGGGTGTCACTGGCGACTCTCTTAACGGGCTAAGTGACAGCCTCAATAAGATGAAAACTATCGAATGGATGCCGACTCGCCACGAAGAAGTGGCTGCATTTGCCGCTGGAGCCGAAGCGCAACTCACGGGTGAGCTGGCAGTTTGTGCCGGGTCATGCGGGCCGGGGAATTTGCATTTAATTAACGGCCTGTTCGACTGTCATCGCAATCATGTTCCGGTGCTGGCGATTGCCGCCCACATTCCCTCGACCGAAATCGGCAGCGGCTATTTTCAGGAAACGCATCCTCAGGAGCTGTTCCGTGAATGCAGCCACTATTGCGAGCTGGTCTCCACCCCGGAGCAGATCCCCCAGGTGCTGGCAATTGCCCTGCGTAAAGCGGTGCTGAACCGTGGCGTTTCAGTGGTGGTATTACCCGGTGATGTTGCGCTGAAAGCTGCGCCTGAAAGCGCCAGCACACACTGGTATCACGCGCCGCAGCCGGTGGTTATCCCTCCCGAAGAAGAGCTGAAAAAACTGGCTCAAATGCTGCGCTATTCCAGCAACATTGCCCTGATGTGCGGCAGCGGCTGCGCCGGAGCACACAAAGAGCTCCTGGAATTTGCCGGAAAACTGAAAGCGCCAATTGTCCACGCCCTGCGTGGCAAGGAGCACGTGGAATACGATAACCCTTATGATGTCGGTATGACCGGGCTTATCGGCTTCTCTTCCGGGTTCCACACCATGATGAATGCCGACACGCTGGTATTGCTCGGAACACAATTCCCCTATCGTCCTTTCTACCCTGCCGATGCCAAAATCATTCAGATTGATATCAACCCCGCCAGTATTGGTGCGCACAGCAAAGTCGATATGGCGCTGATAGGCGATATCAAAGCAACGCTTGCCGCCCTGTTGCCCCATCTGGAAGAGAAAACCGATCGTCAGTTCCTCGACAAGGCGCTGAGTGATTATTGCGAAGCACGTAAGGGTCTGGATGACCTGGCAAAACCCAGTGAGAAAGCCATTCACCCGCAGTATCTGGCGCAGCAGATCAGCCATTTCGCGACAGATGACGCTATCTTCACCTGTGATGTTGGTACGCCGACCGTGTGGGCTGCGCGCTATCTGAAAATGAATGGTAAACGCCGCCTGCTCGGCTCGTTCAACCACGGCTCGATGGCAAACGCCATGCCACAGGCGCTGGGTGCGAAAGCCACCGCACCGGATCGCCAGGTGGTCGCGATGTGTGGCGATGGCGGGTTCAGCATGTTGATGGGGGATTTTTTGTCTGTCGCACAGATGAAGCTTCCGCTCAAAATCGTGGTCTTTAACAACAGCGTGCTCGGTTTTGTGGCGATGGAAATGAAAGCCGGGGGATATCTGACGGATGGGACAGAACTGCACGATACCCACTTCGCCCGTATTGCCGAAGCCTGCGGCATCACCGGGATCCGCGTTGAAAAAGCCTCCGAGGTGGATGAAGCACTGCAGCGAGCCTTCTCCATCGACGGCCCTGTTCTGGTGGATGTGGTGGTCGCAAAAGAAGAACTGGCTATCCCACCACAGATCAAACTGGAGCAGGCCAAAGGCTTTAGCCTCTACATGTTGCGCGCCATCATTAACGGGCGCGGAGATGAAGTCATTGAACTGGCAAAAACCAACTGGCTCAGGTAAAACATCTGGCATCGCCTTTACTGAATAAGGACATGCCATGATTGATTTACGCAGTGATACCGTTACCCGCCCGAGTCGCGCCATGCTGGAAGAGATGATGGCCGCCCCGGTCGGGGACGACGTTTACGGCGATGACCCGACGGTCAACGAACTCCAGCGCTATGCCGCAGAATTGAGCGGAAAAGAAGCTGCGCTGTTCCTGCCGACCGGCACACAGGCCAACCTGGTTGCACTCCTCAGCCATTGCGAACGCGGCGAAGAGTACATCGTCGGACAGGGTGCGCATAACTACCTGTACGAAGCCGGTGGTGCGGCTGTACTGGGCAGCATTCAACCACAACCGATTGATGCCGCGTCTGATGGCTCCCTGCCCCTCGATAAAGTCGCGGCAAAAATCAAAGCCGACGATATCCATTTTGCCCGTACAAAGTTGCTCAGCCTTGAAAATACCCACAACGGCAAAGTGCTGCCGCGTGAATACCTGAAAGCTGCGTGGGAATTTACCCGCGAACGCAAACTGGGTTTACATGTTGATGGTGCACGTATTTTTAACGCCTTGGTGGAGTATGGCTGTGAACTGAAAGAGATCACGCAATATTGCGACTCGTTCACCATTTGCCTCTCCAAAGGCTTAGGTACGCCGGTTGGCTCGCTGTTAGTAGGCAATGCTGACTACATTAAGCGCGCCAATCGCTGGCGTAAGATGACGGGCGGCGGAATGCGTCAGGCCGGGATCCTGGCCGCAGCCGGTTTATATGCGCTGAAAAACAACGTCGCACGTCTGAAAGACGATCATGACAATGCCGCGTGGATGGCAACACAGCTCCGCGAGATTGGTGCTGACGTGATGCGTCACGATACCAACATGCTGTTTGTTCGCGTCGGCGATGATCACGCGGCCGCGCTGGGTGAGTTTATGAAAGCACGCGGTGTGCTGATTAATGCCTCTCCGGTGGTACGCCTGGTCATGCATCTGGATGTCAGCCGTGAACAGCTCGCAGAAGTGGCTCGCCACTGGCAGGCTTTTTTACAGCGTTAATTGAGGAGAACAACGTGCCGCAACGCATTCTGGTACTCGGGGCCAGTGGTTATATTGGTCAACACCTTACCGTTGCGTTAAGTCAGCAAGGGCATCAGGTGCTGGCGGCGGCACGTAATACTGAACGCCTGCAAAAACAAAATCTGCCTGGTGTAGCCTGCCACAATGTCGACCTTAACTGGCCGGATACGCTCCCTTCTTTGCTGGAGGGCGTAGATACCCTCTATTATCTGGTTCACAGCATGGGAGAAGGTGGCGATTTTATTGCGCATGAACGTCAGGTCGCGATGAACGTGCGCGATGCTCTTCTGCAAACACCGGTGAAGCAGGTGATTTTTTTAAGTTCGCTGCAAGCCCCGGAACATGAACAATCAGACCATCTTCGCGCGCGCCAGTTGACCGCAGAGATCCTGCGCAGTGCCGCGATCCCCCTGACGGAATTACGGGCAGGCATTATCGTCGGTGCGGGTTCCGCTGCGTTTGAAGTGATGCGCGATATGGTTTACAACCTGCCGATATTAACCCCGCCGCGCTGGGTGCGTTCACGCACCACGCCCATCGCCCTGGAGAATCTGCTGCATTATCTGGTTGAACTCCTGCGTCATCCCGCAGAACAACACCGGGTTCTGGAGGCGGCCGGGCCTGAAGTGTTGACCTATCAGGCGCAGTTCGAACATTTTATGGCTGTCAGCGGTCGTCATCGCTGGCTGGTTCCAGTCCCTTTCCCCACCCGCTGGATCTCCGTGTGGTTTTTAAATGTCATCACCTCGGTTCCTCCCACGACGGCAAAAGCACTGATCCAGGGGCTGAAACACGATCTCCTGGCGGACGACCGCGATCTGCGCGCGCTGATTCCGCAGGATCTGATCCGTTTTGATGACGCAGTGCGTAACACGCTGAAAGAAGAAGAGAAGCTGGTGAACTCCAGTGATTGGGGGTATGACGCGCAGGCGTTTGCCCGCTGGCGGCCAGAGTATGGGTATTACCCGAAGCAGGCAGGTTGTACCGTTAAAACGCAGGCCAGCCTGGAAGCACTCTGGGAAGTGGTTAACCAGATTGGCGGCAAAGAGCGCTATTTCTTCGGCAATATCCTCTGGCAAACACGAGGGGCGATGGACCTGCTGGTAGGGCACAGGCTGGCGAAAGGTCGTCCTGGCCGATCCTATCTTCAGGTCGGTGATACGGTCGATAGCTGGAAAGTGATCATCGTCGAGCCGGAAAAGCAGCTGGCTCTGCTGTTCGGTATGAAAGCGCCGGGGCTTGGGCGACTCTGTTTTACGCTCAAAGATAAGGGCGATCACCGTGAGCTGGATGTCCGCGCCTGGTGGCATCCCCATGGTATGCCGGGGTTATTCTACTGGTTGTTTATGATCCCGGCGCATCTGTTTATCTTTCGCGGAATGGCTAAACGTATTGCGCAGCTTGCAGAACAAAAGAAGGAAAAGATCTAAATAAAACTCTTATTCTTTCACCTTTCCCATTGCATACAGGCGTAATTCACGGAAGAATGCGCACGAAATTCTTTTTCAACACAGTGGATTGATATGAAGGTACTGGTTACCGGTGCGACCAGCGGCTTAGGCCGAAACGCGGTCGAGTTTCTGCGCAACAAAGGCATTAGCGTCAGGGCGACCGGTCGCAACGAGGCGATGGGAAAACTGCTGCAAAAAATGGGCGCAGAATTTGTCCATGCCGACCTGACGGAACTGGTTTCCTCTCAGGCTAAAGTGATGCTCGCCGGAATCGATACGCTGTGGCACTGTTCCAGTTTTACCTCCCCGTGGGGCACACAGGAAGCCTTTGATCTCGCCAACGTCCGCGCCACGCGTCGTCTGGGTGAGTGGGCGGTAGCCTGGGGCGTACGTAATTTTGTTCATATCTCCTCCCCTTCCCTTTATTTCGATTATCACCACCACCGTGATGTTCAGGAAGATTTTCGCCCGGCACGTTTTGCCTGCGAGTTTGCGCGCAGTAAAGCCGCCAGCGAAGAGGTGATCGATCTGCTGGCGCAGTCGAACCCGCATACCCGTTTTACCATCCTGCGTCCGCAAAGCCTGTTCGGACCGCATGACAAAGTATTTATCCCACGCCTGGCGCAGATGATGCATCACTACGGCAGCGTGTTACTTCCACGTGGTGGCGATGCACTGGTGGATATGACCTATTACGAAAATGCCGTTCATGCCATGTGGCTGGCCAGCCAGACTGCATGCGATCATTTACCGTCAGGCCGCGCCTACAACATCACCAACGGTGAGCCTCAGGCGCTGCGTAGCATCGTGCAACGCTTGATTGATGAACTGAATATTCACTGTCGCATCCGTTCTGTGCCGTATCCCATGCTGGATATGATCGCCCGCAGTATGGAGCGTTTCGGTAGCAAGTCGGCAAAAGAACCTGCGTTGACGCATTATGGCGTATCGAAGCTCAATTTCGATTTCACGCTGGACACAACGCGCGCGGAGAACGAGCTGGGGTATAAACCCGTCGTCACGCTGGATGACGGGATCGTACGCACTGCAGCCTGGTTACGGGATCACGGGAAATTGCACCGCTAGTCACACCTGAAAGCACCAGTCGTGACAATTCCCTCTCTTAACGGAGCGGAAAACACGAAAACGGCAACCCTCGGGTTGCCGTTCGTTTTTACAGCGCAGTCCAGGCGTCAGACCAGGCCAGACCTGCACCCGGTTCGTAGTAGGCCGGGGCGTTGTTACACCAGCCACTGTACGGGAACGGTTTACACTGGAAGAGCTTACCGTGGTTGTTCACAATATCCCCCGCCTTGTACTTGCTGTTCGCACTCCAGCCAGGATAAGCGCCAGATGTCCCCTCATCCTGAGAAGGTGCAGCCGCTTTCGCTTTCACATTCAGCAGGTAAGACGTGGTGCTGCTCAGTTCACCGTCGCTAACGGTCAGGCCCACTTCATACTGCTGAGCGGTAGCCGCTTCTGGCGCAGTGAAGGTAACAACCGCTTTGTCTTGTCCCGTCACCGTCTGGCCATCCTGGGAACGCCAGGTATAAGTCAGTTTGTTGCCGTCAGCATCGGTTGATCCTTCAGCACTCAGGGAAACCTGCGCACCCGCTTCAACCGCACCAATCGGGCCTGCAATGTGTGCCACTGGGGCGTGGTTAACCGTTACAGGTTCTGCTGGCGTTTCATCCGGAGTTGGGGCTGGGACTGGTGTTTCGTCTGATGGCGCTGGCGTCACAGGTTCGTCAGCCGGTTTTGTTGAGGAACCGTCATCATTCACAATGTTCACGTTATAGAACTTCTGTACACACTTGGTGTAGTCGCCCTCTTTAAACGCACTGAACGGAGTCTGGTAGCCCACCAGTTGGCAGGAATAGGTTTTCCCGTCAGGCGTATCCGCACTCCATCCCCAGTCCTGCTCCCAGTAAATTTTCAGTGCGCCTGCACCGCCTTCATCAAACTGTTTCATGTTGGCGCAACCCAGCACTTCATTCGCCGGAACCGGTACTTTCAGGTAGTTAGCAAACTCTTTGTAATACTTAATACGGTTCTGAGACTGCGCGATCTCCGTCGGACCACCGCACTCTACACCACCGTTGATGATCTGGGTGGTTACACCGAAGCCAGAGACCAGGCCGTTGGCCTTATCGCGATCGTTCGGCTGCCACGTCCCGTCAATCACCTGCAACATGCTTGGCTTAGGCGGCTGAGGATAGGCGAAGAAGAAGATCGCACTTGCCAGGTTCAGCCAGGTGTCTGCCACCAGTTCGGGTTTATCCAGCAGCGTGCGGACGTCACCAAACATGGCTTCCGAGAACGGGCCATAGTTGTAGTTATAGGAAAGCTGTTTTGCGCCGCGACCAAAGTAACTCACAAAGTCACCGTCTTTATCTTTGCCACACGGCCAGGTCTGCCCCTGCCAAATACTCGGGTTACATTCGCCGTTGTAACCCCCTTTCTGGCCCTCGGTCCAGCCCATTTCACGGACATGAACCAGCGCCTGACGCCATTCAGCTTCAGGACGCCAGCTTTCATGACCCCCCGTTTCCTGTGCAAAGTGGGCAAACATGGTCGCCAACTCTTTGCGGCAAATCGCATCGCTGTCACGACCGTCATTATAGGTCTTACACAGCGCCGGGAATTTACCCACGGCTTTCAGGAAATTGCTGTAGGTATATTCTTTCGCACGCATCGGGAACAGATATTCCCAGTCGCTTGCTTTGACAATACCTTCAACGCGCTTAACGTTATCCGGGTTGGTAGCACGCCCTGGCTCAATCTGCTCAACCAGACTGTTATCCAGCGTTGCGATGGTATCTTTTACCGAGGCCATCAGCGGGAAGCTGGTGAGTTCTTTTTCCTTTTTCGCCAAATCACTGGCTTTCATGGTGTACGGTTCGCTGCTGGTTGCCTGCAGCGTTGCAGCCTGAGCCATAAACGGAGCAATACATGCCCCGGCAACGAGAATGCTCAGTAATGTCCTTTTCGTCATGTCAAATAGTCCTGTATTTAAGCAACAATGATAATGCACTCCTGGTTTATGTATTATTCCTTTAATAAATAAACCATAGATGCGGTTCTTTTCCTTTTTTGAAGGACACGGAAAACATCCTTCAAAAAAGAAAAATCAATCCCTGTATATTTCACTGCCTTTTATTTCCTGATATTTTCGCCACACTTTATGAGCATAAAGCATCCGCTTAGGGTAATTCTCTTTTCTCACCCCGGCGTTATAAGCCCCAACGGCTTCCCAGTTATAACCGTAGACTCTAATCATCTTCGATAATATTGATGCGCCCACCATAATGGAGGTGCAGGGCTCTGATATTAAGCGATACTCATCAATCCCCTGACGCTCTAACTCGCTGAAGTGAGAGCTGTTAATCTGCATTAACCCAACATCTCTGGAGCCATCATGGTTCCAGCCGACGGCATAAGGATTCATTCCTGATTCCACATTTGCTATTGCAAATAATAAATAGGGGTCGACATGGTAATAATGTGCAGCACTGTCCCAACAATTGGCCATTACACCCGGACAAACGAATAAAAATAACCACATCAAACGCTTCATGATATTCATCCCACCGTTCAGTTTTCCATACTCTCCTTGTGCATTTATTCTATTTAGGTGTAATTGGCCACACCCGAAGCGGGGTGTGGCCAACGATTACGGGCAGATATCATTCCCGTAATGACAGGTTAATAACCTTATTTACACTCTGCAGATGAACCTTCTTTCACCCATACATCACTCTTGGCAGGGTTATCACCACGGGTCCACCATTTCGCACGGTATACAGAGCCCTGATACGTGGTTGTTTCACCGCCGTTGTAAACCAGGTCAGAGCGCCAGTTCATGCTCACTTTGCTCACCAGTTCCCAGGCATCCACACCAAAGCCAGGTTTGTTGCCCTGAGTCCAGTACTTCGCTTTCCACACCAGATGGTCGGCACTGACGGTGTCGCCATTGTTGTAGATTTTGCTGGATTCCCATGCAGCATATTTGCTGGCATTAGCATCAACCGGGGCGCCACAACTGCCGGTAGCCGTACCTTCGTCAGAAGGCTGAGTGCCTTCATCAGATGGCGTTGTTCCTTCGTCAGATGGCGTTGTTCCTTCGTCAGATGGCTGAGTGCCTTCATCAGATGGCGTTGTTCCTTCGTCAGATGGCTGAGTGCCTTCATCTGCCGCTTTCGGTGTCACCACAACCTGTACGTTGGACTGAACGCTGGTTTTACCGTCACTCACAATCACGCTCAGGGTGTAGGAGGTTTCCGCGCTCACTGCTGGTGCAGTGATGTTCACGTTGGCAGTATTCGTGCCGGTAGCGTGCATATCTGCCGGAACACTCCATGCATAGGTCAGTGCATCACCATCTGGATCGGCTGCCTGAGCATGCAGAGCATAGCTTTCACCTGCTTGCAGAGAGACGGTTTCCATCGGGTTCACCACCGGCGCCTGGTTCGCTTTTGGTGCTTTATTCACCACCTGCACGTCAATCGCGTTACTCAGACCTTTCGCATCCGTCACTGTCAGACGGAAGGCCAGAGTCTGGTCAGCCGCCACAGCATTAACGCTGAAAGAGGCTTTCGCTTTGGTGCTGTTGGTCATGGTGACCGCCGGACCAGAGATCTGGGTCCATTTGTAGGTAATTGCATCGCCATCCGGATCGGATGAAGACGAACCATCCAGAATCACCGATGCCGGGCCAGTGACCATCTGATCCACTGCTGCCGCAATCGGCGCATGGTTTGTCACAACCGGAGTATCGGAACCGGAAGAACTGCCGCCCATCAGGCTTTCATTCATCGCGTTCAGGATATCGCCGTTATCAGAGTCAATGGACCAGGAGAACAGGCCACCCAGTTGATTAGCCAGAACATACTTGCCTTTTGCCGCAGTGGAACGTGCATCTTCATAAGAGATCAGTTCACCGGTCGACTTATTGAAGACATACGGGGCTTCAGCATCAGCATCGTATTTGTATTCCCAGCCCGGTTTACCTTTGTATTCGTTAACGATCTGACGATAGTCAACAACACCAGGTTCCCAGGTGCCTTTTACCGGCCCGGTTGCGGTTCCGGTAAATGGATTATCGCCAGTCTGGCCGTGTACACCGGTCCAGCCACGGCCATACATGCCTGCGCCTACCACGATTTTGCCTGGTTGTACGCCCTGCTCCAGCAGTGCTTTAACACCGTTTTCTGTGGTGTAGTTGGTCTCCGGACGCCATGCTGGTGCATGCAACGCCGCCTGGTGGCCCAGTTCGGTATTACTCCATGCGCCGTAGAAGTCGTAGCTCATCAGGAAGATGTGGTCGAGGTATTGTTGAGCCGCGGTGTAATCCACATCTTCAATTTTATCTTTCCCGGAACCAATTGCCGTGGTCAGTTCATAGGTACGACCGGTTTCAGCAGACAGTTCATTCATCATGGTGCGCAGATCGTGCATCAACGCGGTATAGGTCGCTTTATCTTGCTGCGGATTACCCAGTGAGGCGTTTTCACCGCCGCCGCCAGGGAATTCCCAGTCGATATCCACACCGTCGAAGAATTTCCAGGTTTTCAGGAAGTCTTTCACGGAAGCCACAAAGCGCGCGCGAATCGCAGGGTTACCCATCTGATAGAACGGGTCAGACAGCGTCCAGCCACCGATAGAAGGCAACACTTTCAGGCCTGGATGCGCTTTTTTCAGCGCCATCAACTGACCAAAGTTACCTTTGTACGGGTCATCCCAGCCTGACACACCAGACTGCGGTTTTTGCAGCGCGGCCCACGGATCGTGGATGGCTACGGTGTAATCCTGACGGCCGTTACAGGCGCGTTGCAGAGCCTGGAAACTGTTCCCGCCTTCGATTGATTTCAGGCTGTCGTTGATACCGTCACCACCACAGATTGGGATAAAGCCGTACAGAATGTGGTTCAGGTTCGCAGCCGGGATTTTATCTACCGGGAAGTTACGTCCATACACGCCCCATTCCGGGAAATAGGCCCCAACCACTTTGTCAGTATGCTGCGCGAAGGTTTTGTTGTTTTCCTGCATTGCCGCATTCAGGGGCAACAGATGGCTGCCGTCAGTATCTGCAACAATGATCAGCTTGCTGGCACTTTTGGAACAGCCGCTGGCGTTACAGAGTTCAACCTGTTCCTGATAACGTCCGCCTTTTTTCACTTTAAACGTGGCAGAACCGGACGCGCTACCTGCACCAGACCATACAGTTTGACCATCCAGCAGCACTTTAGCTGAAGTTGGTGCATCGCCGCTCCAGACGTTCCACTCCACCTTCACATCCACACCGTCGTTATGTACTTTAACGAGGCTGTTATAGTCCTGCGCAGCCTGGTCAACCTCAACAAGGGCAAATTTATCGTTACCGCTGCTGATGGACGGTGTACCTGGCGCAGCCGCAAAAACAGAGCCGGAAGCTGCTGCAATTAATAGCGCCAGATATTTAGGCTTCATAAATTTCATTATTAATTCCTGATAACTTTATTTGTGAATAGTTAAAAATCATGCATTCCATCTTGCATGTGAGATTACTTATTGACTGACTCAATAAAAGGTTGCCAAACATTTATTTATTGCGCTACTCATCCCCCATAAAAGATATACGCGAATAATTCCTACACCTTATGTTTATAACAATACCGCGAGAAACACATTATTTCCTTTCATTCCCCTGGCGAAATAATTCCAAAAAAAACTTGACTCACTAAATAAAAATCAATGGGTGTTATTTAGAATAAAAATAATCAATCCGGAGGATGCTAAAAGAGGACCAAATGGAATAGCGCCCTGTGAATGTGGCGATTTATAAAACAATCCATAAATAACGATACAGCTGACTGCGGCAGCCAGTAATAACGTCGGTAATACCTGCCAGCCGCACCAGGCGCCCAGAGCAGCAAACAATTTGAAATCACCATAGCCTAATCCTTCGCGCCCGGTGCATAACCGAAAAGCCCAGTAGAGCAACCACAGCGAAAGGTAGCCGGCTATGGCCCCGTAAAGTGCATCAGTTAATGGCTGGAGATGGAGAACGGCTGTCAGTAACAGCCCAGCCCACAGCAGAGGTTGCGTCAAACAATCCGGCAAAAGCTGGTAGCGCCAGTCGATCATCGCCAACGGCAGCAGGAATGCGGCCAGCAACCAGATTGAAAACAATACCGGGATACCGGGGATACACCAGGCCGTAATGCCAAAAAATAGCGCGGTAAAAAGCTCAATCAGAAACACGCTTAGCGGGATGAGCGTGTGACACTCACTGCAGCGCCTGTGCAGCAGAAGCCAGCTTATCAGTGGGATATTTTCCCATACGGCTAACGAATGCTTGCAGACCGGACAATGCGACGCGGGCAAAAGGAGATTTCCGCTCTCCCCTTCATTCATCACCATGCCCGGTACGCGGTCAGCCACAACCCCCAGAAAGCTCCCAACAATCGCACCGAAGCCCCCGCTCATCAGTGCGAATCCCAGCGGATGACATGCCCTGACCCACATCAGGTTCGTCATACCCCCTTTTTCCAGGTGAGCTGAATTTCAGCTTTAACATCATTCATATGATCGACAGGTGTAAGGTTCATTTTTTCCAGTCGAATACCGGATGTCATATTCATCTCCCGCAACCAGTTTTTTAACGCATAAACGTTGATCCGGTTGATCGCAAAAGAGAGTGTTTGCCCATCCTGACGCACATCCGTCAGCGATATGTTAATCTCGTGTGCACTGTTTTCCACGACGCTGCGAGGGTTGTCTGTTTTAATCTGCTGTAACTGAAGATGGTTTTTATCTATTTCACTGCGCATCCAGTTCAACGTTTCTTTTTGTCGCATCAGCGTTGATTTGCTATTTTGAATAATATTATCCAAGGGAAGGACTCCTGCGTAATATACGGCGGCGCAGAAAACTGCTGCCGCACACACTTTTAATACAATTTTTTCTCTGTCGCTGTAACGCTGGTAGCGCGATTTCAGCTGCATAATTCGTTCATTCATTTGTATTTCCCGGAGATCATGGCGGTATAAGGAGAATTATTTGAAACAGGCTGTAGCGTAAAATCAAAACGCTCACTGGCCTGGCTTACAAATTCCTTCAGCCCCTCCTGGTTTTGCGTACTGACGCTCAGGGTCAATGTATTTTGCGTGCCGTCATATTCCAGCAAATTAATTTCCACAGCAGGGACCATCTGCTTCACTTTTTCCAGTTCATCGAGCTGGAGAAAGATCCCTTTACTCTGTTTCTTCAGATTCTGTCCAAAGTGGTATTTGATATTGCTCTGCTGACGCATACTGGGAAAGTGATGCTGGTAGACATCGACTATCTCCTGCTGCAAGCGGTTTTCTTGCTGAACCGCCATCCATGCCATGCCCATTCGTGGCCCTAACAGCAGCCCGAGCGACAAAATTCCCATCACCGCCATTGCGGCGTTACGCCCTTTTGTCGTGTTGCCCTTTGTACCTCTGGCGCTGAATTTACCGTGTAAGAGATTGATACGACAGGTTTGCCACTGAGGCTGAATCAATACCAGCGGGTGTTGCCACCGCAGATTCTCATCGACGTGGATGCCCGCCGGGCTCTCGCCATAGCAGCACACCTCACCGTTCTGCACTTTTTGCATCAGTAGCGGCAACAGTGTTACATCAACGTTACAAGCTACATGCGAAGAAAAGCGTAGCCAGTAGCTCTCCTCCAGAGAGATGACCGTATTCCCATGCGGAGAAACCGGCAGTAACCAGGCATCCGGCAACACCTGGATCACCTTTAATCCTGCCTCGTTAAAAATACTCAGCCAGTACTGCAGACGTTCTGCGTCAATGGCGACGGCATCAACCTCACGGCCCTTTTTGTTGAGCACCGTCCAGTGCAGGTTATCCACCTCACCGATGAGCGTCTCCTCTGCCATCCAGGAAAATACCGTAGCCTGGGCTGCCCCCCCTTTTTTGGGCAACGTAAAATGGCGAAAGACCATCTCACTCGCGGGTAAGAGCAAACATACGCGAGATGCCAGAGGATGCTCCGCCAGTGCGGCAAGCGCTTGTGTGCCATCCAGAGCATCAACCTGCTGGCTACCGGAAACACACCACCACAATGCTCCATCCTCACGGCTGTCAGGACGAATAAAAAGTACCTGTTTCATAGAATTCGACTTTTGTTATTCAATCATTCGGTAACGACGCTGCCACGTCACAATCTCGCCAGCATCCTGATTCACCTGAAGCTGGCTGATCACGCGAAGCGTTAAATCATCGGTATTACCGGTATAACGGACGCGGAAATAGCGGCTGTTAATGGCCAGTTGTTCGGTGACTTTCGGTAAATCGTCTTTTAGCTGCGGGGCGTTTTGCTCCAGCGCTTTCATGAAATCATCCAGACTTTCCCATCCAGATTCGGGGCGCGAAGCAATCAGGCGAGAAGCCCCCTCTGTCGTGAGTTTGCCGGGAAATAGCGCAGCCAGAATCACCGCTTTCGCCTGACTCAGGGTGTTCACATCAACCTTGCTGACCGTATCCGGCAATGCACACAGCAGCTTGCTCACTTTGGGGTACGCACTGACGGGAAATGCAGGCAACAGCTTGATCTCAGCAATATCACGCATCATTTGATTCGCGGGTAAACGCGCCGGAACCGTCCCGGCCCAGGCATCACGTTCAGCCCCCTCTTTTACCGTGGAAGGATCGGCATCGAGGTAATCCACCAGTTGCAGGTAAATCTCCTCGGCTGTCACCTGGCTGATACCGCTGTCGGCCAGCAACTGTTCCAGGGTCTGTTCGTTACGCGGTTTTTCCGGTGCAGCCTGAACGTTCACCGCCTGAGTCGCGTTGTCAGCCGCAAGCAGGTTGTTAACGTTAAAGCAGTCCTGGGCGTCTTCCACCTGGCTGACCAGCGTATAGTCTTCTCCCTGCGTCTCCAGCGGCTGATGCCAGTCGCCATCAGGGGCAAGCGGTTTACTTTCGCCGCTGGCGTCGGTTTGCAGGGTATCTTTCACCACCTTTTCCTGCGCCTGTATGGCCCAGCGGATCTGCTGCTGACTCACCTGATAGCGCGTTTTCTGCAAATTACGGCAGAACTGCTGACTGATTTTGGCTGCCAGCGCCGACATCATCACCAGCAGGATCAGCACCACCAGCAGGGCAACCCCTTTCTGTTTACGCAACGTATTCATCGTGTTGTGCCCGGTACGGGAGCGTTTTGAGGCGTCGGCGTTATCGCCTCCATCTTCTCTTTTGGTACAGTCACCACATCTGGAATATCCCCTGGAGTGGTGAATACCCAGCGCCAGGTCTCCCCGTTGTCCATCGTCAGCGTGAGTTCCACGCCATCCGGCTGATGCGCAGTGTCGGTCCAGTTTTTCTGCCAGCCATTGCGATAAAACCGCCACTGCACGGATTTCACCTGACTGATAATCGGCACTTCTTCGGGCTTCACGTCTGGCGGGCTATCAATCGTGGGCCAGACATCCCGCCACAAATGGCCTTCTTCCAGACGCCAGCGCACACGCTCCAGTTGTACTGTTCCGCTTACCCCACTTAACGTCGTGAGTTCAAGCGTCTCCCCTTCCTGACGAAACAGGTCCGGCTCATTACGTGGTGCTCGCGCCTGAAGCTGGAAAAAATCGCGCTCCATCAAACTCCAGGCACGCTGCAGCTGGTTGAGCCGGGCCGCACGGGTATCCGTCGCAGAACTGGTGCGCATTGCACCGTCCAGGATCTGCCAGGCAAGCGTACTGATCACCGCAAAGATGGTCAGCGCAATCATGATCTCCAGCAACGTAAACCCGCGCTGACGTTGCACTTTTTTCACTTTCGCGCTCCCGGCGGAATAATTTGCAGGGAAATCACGGGCTGATTCTCGTCCCCTTCCGCATAGACGCGAATGGCGTTCGCCCAGCCGTTATTCGTGGTTTTGATCCGTTGCTTGCGCCAGTTCCAGTTGCGTCCTCCCATCATTTCCGTCCCTTGTTCTTCGGCATCGGGAAAATCGGCTTTACTCAGTTGCGCTTCTGCCAGCTGGTTTTCCGCCACCCAACTGGCCTGTAACGTATCGGCAAGACCGTACGTAAAACGCACATTCAGGGAGACGGAATTCATCAACGCCAGCGCCGCAGTAGAGAAGATCACCAGTGCAACCATCACCTCCAGTAGCGTCATCCCACTCTGTTTTGCTCTGCCTTTAGCCATCATTCTCTACCGATACAGGCGCAGCACCTTGCGACACCACGCGGAAAAAGTGCTGTTTGTCATAGCTTTGCAGTGTCAACGTGAAGCGGCCAATCTCGCCATCCGGCAAAAAAACAATCTGCGGTTCAGACTCTGTCGTGGCGGCCAGACGCTGAGGGGAAAGCGAAACGTGCATGTCTTCAGGGAAATCACCCAGAGTGGTAATACGACCAGCGGATAAGGGCATCCAGCGACGTTCACCATTTTTATCTGTTAGCGTCACCAGTTGATATTTATCCGCCGTGATGACTAACCCTAGAATATTCCCGTCCATGACTGCGCGGTCGGAACCATAATCAACGAGTGCTTTTAATTGCTGGCCAAATATATCTGCACCACTGCGCGACGGAATAGTGGAGACCACCATCATGGCGCAACTGGCAAATATCACCAGTGCCAGAATAATTTCCAGCAACGTAAAGCCGCGTTGTTTATTCATTATTTTTTATCGAGTGACCAGTTAGTAATGTCATCGGCCGTATTCGCTTCACCATCCGGGCCGGCGGAAAATACATCTATCGCGCCATGTTCGCCAGGGCTGACCAGAATATAATCGCTGCCCCACGGGTCCTGCGGCAGACGGCGAATATAGCCATCCGCGCGGTAACCGTTCGGAACAGGGGCGATTTCCGGTTTTGTCACCAGCGCCTGCAACCCCTGCTCGGTCGTTGGGTAGCGGTGGTTATCCAGCTTATACATATCCAGCGATCCTTCGAGAGCAACAATATCGCTGGTCGCTTTTTGGGTATCCGCTTTTTCTTTGTTTCCCATTAAATTGGGCACGACCATACTCGCAAGAACGCCGAGAATGACAATAACCACCATTAATTCGAGCAATGTGAAGCCCGCCTGGCGAGCCAGGTTTTTTTGTTTTACAGCCAGGAATTAACCTACCATGTTATTAAGTTGCAAAAGCGGTTGTAATATTGATAAGACGATGAATAAAACAATTGTCGCCATAGTAACGACCAGAGCCGGTTCAAATACCGATAACGTTAATGTAATTCGATGCTGTAATGCGGACTCCTGATTTTCCGCCGCACGATCCATTAAATGACCTAATTCACCGCTCTCCTCACCTGAGGCAATCATATACAACATGGTGGGCGGGAATAATTTCGCCTGTTCCAGTGCCGCGTATAATGATGCCCCCTGACGTACGGTATCAGCAGCCTGCTCTAGCACCTGGCGGGCATATAAATTTTCAATGCCGTCCATCGCGATATACATCCCCTCCAGCAGCGGAACGCTACTGGCCTGCAAGATGCTCAGCGTGCGGATGTATCGGGCACTGTTGATGGCACACACCAGTTTTTTAACCGGCGAGCGGTTCACCAGCCAGCGGTTCCACTGAAAGCGATGGTTTGCGTTCCTGACCCAGGCCTTAAAGCCGACAATCCCTGCCGCCAGGCCACCTGCAATGTAGATCCCATAAGCCTGAAGGAAATCACTTACCGCAATCAGCGTGCGGGTGGTGATCGGCAGTTGCTGTTTCATATGGGTAAACTGCTCAATCACCTGCGGGACAACCGCCACCAGCAGGATACTGATCACCGCGATCGCCACGACCGTCAGGGTGATCGGATAGACCATCGCCTGCGTCAGCTTGCTTTTCATCTTCTGACGCTATTCGTTGTACTCCGCCAGTTTCTCCAGTACATCGCCCAGATGACCGGTCTTTTCACCGGCCATCACCAGCGTGCAGTAGAGCTTGTCGAAGGTACGCGGAAACTGACTAAACGCATCAAACAGCGTATGCCCCTCCACCACTTTTTCGCGGATCTCCACCACCATCGCCGCCAGCTTTTTATCTTCCGTCTGTTTCGAAATCGCTTTTAGCGCGCTTTCCAGCGGGAGCGCCGCGTTGACCAGCGTCGAGAGCTGACGCGTAAACATCGACAACACGGGGGTGGAAAGTTTTGCGCCGGTGTGTGCTTTCCCGGTGACTGCTTTCTCATGCGTTTCTGTGATACTGACCGGCATTAACTTTTGTTCGCGAAGCCACTGGCGAACCTGCTTTTGCCCTTCAGCCTGTAGTGTCCCACGCTGGGTTTTCCCTGCGGCATTCTCCGCCGTCCATGCATAGAAGGCCATTACTCATCGCCCCCACGCTCAGCGGTAACGCGCATCACTTCTTCCAGCGACGTTACGCCAGAAATCACTTTCAGCAGCCCGTTTTCACGCAGGCTGTACGCCTGTTTAAATAACTGTGTTTCAATGGACATCTCATCTTTATCTTCATGAATGGCGCGACGCATTGTGCTGTCGACCACCAAAAATTCATGAATACCTGCCCGTCCCTGGTAACCGCTCTGGCGACAATGTTCACACCCCACGGCGCGATAAATCGCGTTGGGTGGGTTATCCATAAAACTGAACAACGTTTTTTCATTGGCATCCAGCGGACTGGTTGTCCGGCAGTGAAAACACAACCGGCGTACCAGACGCTGGGCAATGACGCCAAGCAGCGATGAACCAATTAAAAAGGACTCCAGCCCCATATCACGCAGGCGAGTGATCGCCCCGGCAGCACTGTTGGTATGGAGTGTTGACATCACCAGGTGGCCGGTGAGCGAGGCCTGAACCGCGATTTGCGCCGTTTCCCCGGCACGAATTTCCCCGATCATCACCACGTCCGGGTCCTGGCGCAGGATCGCGCGCAACCCGCGAGCAAAAGTCATATCAACGCGTGGGTTGACCTGCGTTTGCCCAACCCCTTCCAGCTCATACTCAATCGGATCTTCAACGGTCAGAATGTTGCGTTCATGCCCATTCAGCGCCGAGAGGATCGCGTACAGCGTGGTACTTTTCCCGGAGCCTGTCGGGCCTGTCACCAGGATGATGCCGTGCGGACGGTCAATCAGCCCTTTGAGTTTTTCCAGCTCTTCATCAATCAACCCAAGCTTATTGATGTCGGGCTTCAGGTTGCTTTTATCGAGTAAACGCATCACCACCCGTTCGCCATACTGCGACGGAATAGTCGAAACACGCACGTCGATAGCTTTTCGGCCAATGCGCAGGGAAATACGGCCATCCTGCGGAAGACGTTTTTCAGCAATATCGAGTTTTGACATCACCTTGATACGCGACACCAGCAACGGCGCAAGTTTGCGCGCAGGCTGAAGCACAGGACGCAAGACGCCATCCACGCGAAAGCGGATACTCAACGTGCGCTCGAAGGTTTCGATATGAATATCGGATGCGCCCTCTTTCACCGCTTCCCCCAGAATGGTGTTGATCAGGCGGATCACCGGCGAGTTTTCATCGTTATCCAGCAGATCTTCGTTGTCGGGGATCTCTTCGGTTAACGCCATCAGATCGATATCGGCATCCATGTCGTCAACCAGTTGCTGAGACACACCGCTGTTCTGCTGCCAGACTTTCGCCAGCATCTCCTCAAAGGCTTCTGGTGTCAGGATGACGGGCGCAAAGGTGCGCCCCAGCACCCGGCGAACCTCCAGCAGTGCATGCGCGGGCGCATCGTCGCGTATGTAAATGTCGCCATTGCAAAACAACACACCGTTGTCCTTCGCGTAGCTGCTGCTGCACGCGTATTGACTCAACTCTTCCACGTTGGCCTCCGCTCTATTCTTTAAACGGATTGCGGGATGTCACGGTGCTGCTCTGCTCAGGAAAGGCTGGCAGCACAGGATTATCACTGTTTTCAATAATCCCCAGCTTCTTCTCTTCCGTCCGTTGCTGCTGACGTGCACGGATCTGGTCATATTTCTCTTTCGATGCCGCACTGTAATTTTCGTCATCGCGGAGGACCGTGGTATGAATAAAGACCATCAGGTTGCGTTTGGCCGTGTCCTGGGAGGTGTAGCGGAACAACTGCCCCACCAGAGGAATGTCCCCCAGCAACGGTACTTTGGAAACAGACTGTTTCGTCACGTTCTCCATCAGTCCGCCGAGCACCACCGTCTGGCCGCTGTGTACCATGACTTCGTTATTAATGGTGCGCGTATTAAAGGTAGGGCCAAGGCTGGCATCTTCGGTCGCACTGTTGTCCACGCTGGAAACTTCCTGTTCAATCTTCAGATGGATCATGTCGCCGTCGTTAATCTGCGGCACAATTTTCAGCTTGGTCCCCACCGTTTTACGCTCAACGGAGTTAAAAACGTTATCGCCACTGGTGGTCTGCGAGCCGGAAAGAACTGGCACATCCTGACCGACATTAAACGAGGCTTCTTTGTTATCGAGCGTGACCACGCTTGGCGTCGAGAGAATGTCGTTTTTGCCATCGGTAGAGAGCGCGCTCATCAACGCCCCAAAGTCGCCATTAAAGAAGCCTGTTGCCAGTCCGGTAAAACTTGCCCCTTTTATTACGCCATCTTTGACCTGGCTAATGGGTAATCCCGTGGAACCAAACTGAACACCACCGTGTTTACTGGTCCACTGCACGCCGAGATCCAGGCCGTTTCCGTCCTGTACTTCAGCGATAATCGCCTCAACCAGCACCTGTGGACGGCGAATATCAAGCTTGTCGATCACCTTTTCCAGCGAATTCATCACGTTCGGCTGTGCAGTAATGACCAGCGAGTTGGTCGATTCATCAGCAGTGATGTTCAGGTCGGTTGATGCCATTGGCGCTTTGCTTTTCGCCGCCCCGGCCTTGTCTTTCAGCTGTTCACCTATCCCGGTTAATACCGGAACCACTTTGCTGGCATTGGCGTACTTCAGGTAGAACACGCGGGTATTGCCCTCATTGTTTTGCTCACGATCGAGCTGACCAATAAGCGCGCGCGTTCGCTCTCTGGTCGCTTCCGAACCACTGATGACGAGGCTGTTGGTATCATCGTCAGCGACCACTTTGGTCGCCAGTTGCGGCGCATTTTGCCCTTTCTGCTCTTCGTTATTGAGGTTATTGAGCATGTCAGAAAGCGATTTCGCGGAGGCATAACGCAATGGCACAATCTCACGGCGCTGAACGCCCTCTTTGTCAACACGCTGTACCAGATCCACCAGACGGTTTACCACCGAGGCTTTACCGGTAAGCAACAACACGTTCGACGGTTCGAAATGCACGACGTTACCTACACCACTGGCGTCATTAAGCTGACGCAACAGAGGAGCAAGTTCGCGCACCGGCACGTTCTCCATCCGGACTACACGGGTAATAATCTCATCACCCTTGCCGGGATTCTTACTGTCAGCAACTGGAACCCCTGCGGTTCTGGCCACGCTTGAACGCACAACCTTAACCATGCCGTTGTCCATCGGGATAACCGACAGCCCGTACAGATCCAGCACGCTTAAGAAAAACTGGTAATATTCGTCTTCCGTCAACACGTTATAGGTTCTGACGGACACTGATCCCTGCACCGAAGGATCGACAAGAATGGTTTTATTTAAATTACGTCCAACCGTATCGATAAATTCGCGGATGTCGGTATTTTTGAAACTGGCGCTAAAGTTTGCTGCAAGCAACGAACTGGAATATAACGACAATGCGGTAAGCGCCACGCACGCCCATGGAAATTTCTTCATGTCTGTACACTTTTAATTGTTTAGAACATTAACCCGAATATTTTCAAGGTGCGCATGGCGTCTGACGACAACCTCTGCGTCTTTCATTTTCGACCAGTTTTCGAGAATACTTTTCGCTTGTACCGCTTCAGTCATATCGACAGAGTTCACCGTCACCGCCACATCACCTTTTTTTAAGCCTGAATGGTTATAAAACGAAGAGGTATTCCTTGGATTAATGTTGTAGCCTTCCAGTTGGCCTTTTTCGATAACCGGTTTTAACACCAGATAATCATCCAGGTGTACACCATCAGCCCCGACATCGTTTGTCGGTTGCATTATGGGCTCGCTTTCAACATCACCTTTAAAATAATCTGGTTTTTTTAATGCCAGTACCTGCGCAGTACCTTTGTAATTAACCACCACATTGTCTTTATTGATCTCTTCAATATAGGCGTCGTTAAATCCGGTAAGGTTCTCCCCTTCACGGTAACTTTTCTCTCCTCCCGGCGTCTTAATCACGGCGAACGAGAGCCAGGCATCATCGCTACGGATGATACCTTCGATTTCTGCCACTAACGGCGTACTTACTAATGCGGGTGAATGTTCCTGATATACAGCGGCAGAAAAAAGGGTAAACGGTTTTTCGTCCTGAACTGTTTTTTTCTGTTTTACATTCGTATTTGCCAACTTATTTGACACTTTTTTATAGTCTTTAAAGATGACATACCCTTGCTGACCACAAAAAATCAGCAATAAAAACATCACACAGGGTGTTATCAACCGTGAGAGAAATGAGAACCTCATTATTCACCTGGCCTTTAGCAAAACATAATAAGCAGTACAAAACTGCGCTAACATCTGATGAAAAGAATAAATAGTTGGCTCAAAATCGACTATCTGCTTCGCCACTAACTTTCATTAAAAAAGATATTGACCATAAAAAAACCCGATATTAGAGAACGCGAAGAGGTTATTTTTATCCTGTTTGCAAATTGACCAGAATATCGTCTTATCTTACTTTTTGCGCACCGTTGCCCGTTACGTAAAGAGACAGTAAGCCGTTATGTATCAGAGTCATTTTAATTTCAAAAACCCGCCGTTCAGGAAAGCCACCCGTTTATCGGGGGAATTTTTTGTGCCTTATCATCAGGACATCATCAACCTGCTGAAAGAAAAGACGCAACAGGCGGGAATTACCGGACTCTTTTGCAATGATGCGCAACTGTCCAGCCAGTTCAGTGATGCCCTGAACATCAGCATCCGTGGCATGGTCACAATTAACGCCTTCCCCAAACTGAGCGCCAGTAACCTGCTGTATAAACTTAGCCCAGAGACTCAAGCGTCTAAATGCCGGATACATGCCGTTGATACTGTACTGCGCCAGTGGCAGGACGCCTCTTCCTCGCGGAAGGTAAAGAGTAAGGTACTGGTGATTTCGCATACAGAAGCGATGAAAGATAGCTGCTTCGCCATATTAGGTATGTTGCTGACTCGTGCGCAGGAACTGGATGTTCATTTATCCATCGTGCTGATGGGTTGTGCCGATCAGAAGAGCGTTCTGCTGCAACACGCTGGCCTGCAGGAGTTTGTTCATACCCATCATGTCGTGCGCCCGCTAACCTGTCGGGAAACGCTGAGTTACATGCAGATGCAGTGTGAAGAACAAGGATGCACAGCGCCCCCCTTCTCTTCCACACGCATACGAAAAATGCATGCGCTAACACAAGGCAATGTCAGCAAATTAAATGCGCTGGCGCACCTTGCGATGCTGGCCGCATGGACAGAGCGTGCCGCAACGGTGGGGCCGCGCCATCTTCGCCTGGCGGCTGGAGAGATATTACCAGCCAAGCCCCGGCGCAAGCGCATGGCGAGTCTTGCCCTGTTTGCCTCCGTCCTGTTCGCAGCCTGTGGCTGGTATTTAACCCCAACAATTAGCGCAAAACTGCCGGTTCAGTTACCTGTTCCGGCAAGCTGGAAACCGCAAATATCGACAACAGCCGCCCCCGTCATTCCCGTTATCGACAATGAAATGGTTAACCAGCCCGATGCAATGCATCAGTTGTACCTGATGTGGGGTTACGATGCCTCAGCCGAAGAGGCACTATGCCAAAATGCCGAAAAGGTGAATCTGGCCTGCAAACAGGGGACGGCTTCACTGGACACACTGGCATCTGAAGGGTATCCGTGGGTGAGTGAGATGCAGACAGGTCATCATCTCAACTACGCGGTTGTCGCCCGGGTCGGCGATAATTCGATGGATTTACTGATCAATGGCCGCACGTGGCAGGTGAGTCGCGGCTGGTTTAACCAGCATGCGACGGGTAAATACACCCTGTTACACCGTCTGACGCCGCAAGGTAAAGAGGCGATTAATGCCGCCAGCAGCCGTCAGGATCTGGCGTGGTTCGACAAACAACTCAGTCTGGTACTCGCTGAACCGGAAACCCATGCACAACACTGGACAGCCGAAATGGAAAAACGCACTCGCGAGTTCCAGCTAAAAATGAAGCTACACGCGGATGGTATTCCTGGTGAAGAGACATTGATGCGATTAATGCGTGAAGCCAATACCACGCCAGGTGTACTGATCCAGGCGCCTGACTCAACAGCACATCCGGCGACACGGGGGAAGAACTCATAATGTCGACAATCTGTCTCGCTGCTCAACGCAGCCACACCACAGGGGAAGCCGTCTGGTTTTCATATCGGCTCCCCAGCCTGAAAAAAATCGTCATCACCGCCCTGCTGTGGATGCTGGGATTTTGTACCTTGTTGATCGCCGGACTTTACGCTCATGTTTACTGGAATTTACGTCACCCTGTACCCGCCCCCGTGAAAGCACACGCCGTCAAATCAGAAACGCAGCTTTCCGATATGCATTACATCTATGTGAGTAAACCATTCCCGCATCCGCAGCCTAAACCTGACGTGGTGCAACACGATATTCCGACCATGCAGGATATGCCAATTAACAGCGATGATGCAGACTGGCAACAAGCACCTGAGGGGAATAATAATGAAGATACATCACGGGATACATTACCCGGCACGCAGTCTCACGCTCGCGCCTCCGTCAGTGAGAATAATAGCGATATATCATTAAAAGCACTGTTGAATCAGGCCGTAAAGGAGCAGCAGCAGGATTATTCGCAAGGGAAAATCCCCGCGCCACCTGTTGATGAAACGCAGGATAATATTCAGATGAAAACGGACCATCAGGCTGTCAATCGCTCTCCTTAAGGAAGGTGCGAATAAGCAGGTCATTTCTTCCCAAGCTGACTCGCTGATTAAAATTTCGCGGATCTGGGCCGATT
>NZ_WLVC01000039.1:0-44510 GCF_016859735.1 Lelliottia sp. RWM.1
ATAAAAAGAGACCGAATACGATTCCTGTTTACAATTCAAACCTCAATAATCCATATACTTCAGTAAGTTAACACCAAAAACCCACTAAAAAACACCTCCTGATACTTACTATTGCAATCATTCAAGATCAATCAGTTGCCATTGGTTTCGTGGCGCCGTCGGGAAATCTTCGGGATCAAAACTCCAGGACAGAAATTTCTACGGCACGCCGTTACGCATGCTATCTGTAATGTGAAAAATCAGGTGGCAGAGCTAATGCAACCAATATGACTGCACGCGCCCATTCCATCAAAGGTTGGTTTAAAAGAAGCAGCAGGGCGCGATGTCGGTACGGGTACAGATGAGATACCCGACATGGCTCTGTTTGGTGCCTCGCTGTCAGGCGCTGGCTGGCAAAAATTACCGAGTGGCCTGATTATTCAGTGGGGACAAGTTCTCTCAAATTCAGGCGGTTTTGCTCCGTGGACGTTTCCCATAGCTTTCCCAAATGCGTGTTTACAGATTTACGCAACTCCATTTGTAGGCGCATCAGCGCAAAACTTCGCGTTAACTATGATTGGTAATCCTACCAAAATTGGGGTAACGACAGCTTGCTACGTCAGCGGGGTGCAATCCAGTGTCAACGGTCAGGTTGGCGTACGTTATATGGCAATAGGGTACTGAGAATGCAAAATTATTTATGGTCACCAACTAATAATGCTTTTTTCCCTGCCGAAATGATTGACGATTATCGCGCCTCTGGCTGGGATTTTAATGATCTGATACCTGTTGAGGACGAAGTTTTTTATGAATATTCCGTGGCCCCTCCTGACGGAAAAATCAGGGGGATTTCGGCTGATGGATTACCCGATTGGATTAATGAACCTCCACTTGCAATGGAACAGCAAATCGGAATTGCGGAGCGACAAAAGTTGTCGTTAAAAATTGCCGCCGATTCTGAAATTACCTGGCGACAGGATGCGGTTGATGCTGATATCGCAACGGATAAGGAAGCCAGCGAGCTTGCAGAGTGGAAAAAATACCGGGTGCTTTTGATGCGGGTGGATACCGCGACAGCACCCGATATTAACTGGCCATTCAAGCCTGAATAGCGGGAACGTCAACATCATCCAGCGGTAGATCCATCCATGCCGGACGACCGTTAAATGCGCCAAGCATTTTCCCGTCCGGCGGTATGCGAAATGATGCAAATTCATCCTCAGTAATTTCTGTACCAGTTACCGGGAAATCATCACCATAATAATTTTTTAGTGCTTTCGGAAAAAACAGAAGGCGGTCAGCATCAAAAATATATTTGCTCATATTATTTCCCCAGTGCTCGCCACATAACCGGTTCTGTGACTAGGTTGCCAGTAGATACCGCGATAAATCCAGTTTTCGTAAAAGCTGGATTCACCCCCCATCCAATCGTCCCGTCACCTGGTGCCCCGCCAGAAACCTCAGTTAACTGAATACTTTCGCAGGCTGTCGGAAACGGGATCGGAAACGTTACAGTTACCCTGCCTGACACAGCACCGGCGGAGGTTCCCCACTGCTCTATATATCCATCGGCAGTTTTGCGCCAGTTTGCACCTGACATGGGTGTTACTAAACCAAGGTTTGCGAGACCGTTTTTTGACGTTAATACAGGAGTCCATTTTGCTGATGGCGGCTGGCTACCAATATTTGCATTTTGTAAGGACTGATAAGATTCACCGTTATGTGTGCAGATCGAACCGATATGATATTCCTGTTCTGCATGCCACTCTGGAACCCCCATTTGGTGCTGATACGCAATGAAATGACTCATTGCATACATTGCCGCATTGAAGTCCTCAAGCGAGGGGTGTTCAGAAGCGCCAACCATGCCCCATCCGCGAAGGAAAGATGCCGTGATCTGCGAGGTCAGGTCATCCGCCTGATTTGTTCCACCAAACACGGTTCTTTCCATTCCCTGTGCATCAGAGGCAAAAGCCCGAACATTTCCCTGATATCGTGCAATCTTAGACATGGATTTTCCTCGAAAAAAAACCGCCCTGGTAGGCGGTATTAAACTTGCTGGCGAATCCTCTGGCCGAAGGGTTTCGCGAGAAACCGAATGTCAGACCAGGAGTCACCTGATAAAAATAATCGCATCGAACGCCCGCAGGTTTCGGCAGCAGGCCAAGCTTCACAATCAGGCGTAACTCTTCAACTGATACCCGCGGCGAAACGTTCAGCGCAAGCGTCATGTCTTTTCTGTCGGTCACGTAAGCTTCGCCGTTGAATGCCGTCTGTATAACATCCTGCAGGCTGACCCGATCGTCTGACGCTATCGTTGAACCTGCGGCGTTTCGCGCAATTTTGACTCGGAGGAACCTGCGATACTCATTGTCAGCCAGTTGATAGTCGCCATATGCCGGCGAAAACTTGCTGTAGAAAGGTGCGCCGACATACGCCGCATTAGATTTACTATCGAAGCCTGCGGTATCCAGATGTCCGTCAAACCCGAAAAATACACGGGCAATTACAGCAGGCACGCTACGGGGAAGCCCAACTATCCGGCCAATCACATCAAGCCTGTATCCGGTAACCCGGTCGAGATCAAAGTTATCTGGGTTACGAATAAAATCGGCGATGATTTGCCAGTGCCGGAGCATGGCCTGTATCTCTGACCTTGCCCTTTTCTTTTCCCAGTACTGCTTAATCAGCATTAGCGTATAGCGGTTAATGATGTCGTCATTCACTGGAACACCTCATTAACGTCTATATTTTCCACACTCAATGTGAACTTCCCCTGAAAGCCCGGTGATAACTCAGCATCGGTGTAATCGACTCCATTGCTGCTAATTTGCAAATTAGTCAGCACGAAATTCACCCGTCCGACACCATAGCCATTCTCATAAAATTCGTTGGCATCCACAGACTCACCGATATGCATCGTGCGTGATACAAGCGATTTTTTGAGAGTATCGATATCTATAGGTTCGTTTTGTATTTTCCGGCGGGCAGTTAGTCTGATATGAAGCGGCTTGTAGATAGGCCGATCAAGCTGAAGTTCATGTGCTATAAGAAATGAAGTACCGTCAGGCCGAATCAGGGTTTCGGTGTAGCGCCCGGTTATGCTGCCTTTCGTTCCCGTACCACCGCCTTTTTGTTTGACCATGACCTCCACTATTTCTGAGATCGCACCACCTTCCACGACAAGCCATATAGAATTCGCAGGAATACCCGTTGTTTGATCATCGATTTTCGTATCGTTCTCACCGATATTTAGATCAATTACGCCTGGCAGTTGGGCAACTTTAGCGAAAACCGCACCAGTGCTACCTGTTGCAGGGTTCTCAAGTGACCGGTTCCGGCGTTGCCTGAATTCTTCAGGCGTTTCCTCATCCCGACCGACCACAACCGCGGAATCAGAGATAATGCTCACAATTCCTGGTTCTGGTGTGAGTTGAGTGAAGGTATCGTTCACAAGCCCAGTAACTTTCCCAAAGTTTTGAGCAAAAAAGGTAGCTGTTGTGACGCCCGCCGGAACAGTCACGTCCTGTCGGATAGCCCAGACCTGATTTGCCTGGTCCCGTATCTTGTACCCGCTATAGAGAAGCACCGGCCTGTCTGTTGTGACTTTAAGGTCGCGCTGAGAACGGGATCCAGGACGAAGGAAAAGCCCGTGGAGTTTGGCGATAATCTGCTGCATATCACCAGTATTAAAATCGGGGTCCATTTGGGAATAAAGCCATTGCAGCGCGGCTTCAATATCTGCCCGAGCCTGAGCTTCGATTGCCACGCGTTGACCGTCGGGAGATTCCTGGTCTAAATCGATATCCTGACCATAAATTCCCTTATATCCGTCGCTCAGTTCCTGAAATAACTCCCGGAGAGTGCTTGTCTCAAGGCCGTTGTCGCTAAACTGTAGTACCATTCTTCAACGCTCCGTTGACCGGGAAGGTGATCGTCTGCTGGTCATAGACGGTCTCAATGCTGAGTTCGATTTTTTGTGACCGGGTGGCCTTATTGACCTCCATCGCCAGGGCGGTAATGCGCATAACCCCATCCGTCGCCAGCGTCACACGCTCTATCTCCCGCAAAATCTCCTGCTCGGTGTTTTTCTCTGATAACAGGTAAAGCCAGTCGATGTTGTCATCCATGTTGAGAGGATTATCGTTTTTGAACGAGCGGATCCGGCATTTGGCTTTCTGCGCGATAGCAGCGCCGCCGGTTATATAGTTTGCCTTCCCGCGCCCAAATCCCCAGTCGTCATTTTTATCAAGTGCTGAAACAATCATGAGATCTCCGTGACAATACCGTTGGTAACTGTGATTGTTTTCCCGTCATCGCTTCGAAATGAACCAGACACCCCAGACTTACCGCCTGTCTTTACCTGTGAATATTGGAGTACATTTAGAACATCGCATTCTTCCAGAGTCGTCTTACCCTCTTTCTGGGTAATTTTTCCTGTGAGGTTTAAATCACCCTCGTGGTCAGAATCCCCCTTCATCATCCTGTTCTTCTTAGGGATATTGATCGCGGTAGCCTGTGGGTTAACCCCACACAGAGCGAAGCCATCTGAATAATCGTGCATACGCATTTCAAGTGGTGAAACAAAGTCGCTACCCGCATACCAGGCGTCATAACAACGCTCAGAGATAAGGACGAGGCAATAGTCACCAGCCGCAATTGGTTCGGCGATATAACTATCACCGCCTTGCAAAATTACCGGGGGGACTTCAATGAACTCTGGGAGTTGCTTGCTGCTCCCTTTCACAACCCGATTGATAACGGGAATGCAACTGATTGTTTTGTCATTTACAGACGTTATTTTTGCGACAACAATGGTGTGAACATCGGCCAGAGCAAATTCAACACCCAAGCCGATAGTGTCGTGAAGTTCTTCGATCATAAATTAAGCCCATAAAAAACCGCCAGAGTGGGTTCAATGGATGGCTAGATAAATACTCATACTAATCGCCGTAGAGCGAACCTGCGCCAGCGTTTAACACTAAGGAGAGACACTCATGGGATTCAAATTCAGACAGCGCATCAAAATTGCACCAGGCATTCATATAAACATAGGTAAAACAGGCATAACTAGCGCATCAATTGGTAAGGCTGGTGCTACCCTGAACGTTGGTAAAAAAGGGGTAAAGGCAACCGCAGGCATTCCCGGTACCGGTTTGTCTTACACGAGTGGAAACTTGCTCGCGGGTCAAAAGAACTCCACCGGGAAACACGCTGAGAACGTAGAGGAACAAGCACCTGAGCGGCTTGGTTTCTTTTCGGAGTCAACGTTGTTAGAGGATGGTCAGGAAGATATTCAACCACCTCGCCCATTGGTCATGGTATTAACCCATAAGCAATTTAGAAAACTATCAACCGAGGAGAAAACGGCATTTAAAAATGCAGGTGGTAAGGTGAAGTTTTCAATAGGCGAGAAAATTTTTATTCTCACAGTCATTATTTTTGCTCTTGGCTGGCTTTCAGATCGCCACCCACCAGAAAAAACCAATTCCAGCGCAACGCAAGAAGTAAAATCTTCAGTTAACAACTGAGTAATTTCCGGCAGGCTGGCATACCACCTTCTGATACCAGGCTGCCCCGTTGTTCTGCCCGCTGGTTTCAATCTGGTATATCTTATAAACCCCGTTTAACGCGGGGTTCGTCACGCTTTCAACAGCGCAAAGCCCACCGATCACCAGCATAGGATTCAGTTTCGTTTCGAATACGATCTGCCCTTTCGAGGATTTGGCTAAGGTACTCGAGTCAGTATCTTTTTTGCCTGCCGGATCCGTATCAGGCTCATTGGTTGGCATCTTGGCTTTCTTCCCCCCGTCATCCTGTGCGCTAATCTTCGTTGCCTGAGGCGTATTTAGAAGACCGCTACGCGCATTCACGACTGGAATGTTACCCGATGTAACCTCATTAGCCTTGAGGATGTGGACGCGCTCATCTTTGATGAAAAATGACTCGTCGGGCGCAAGGGTATCGGTAAGAATTTTACTGGAGCTACCTACCAGAACCTTCGGCCTGATGAGTGCTTGTTGCTTCGTCACAGAGCCTTTTTTCGTGTTTGGCATATCCTGCAAGACAGAATCGACGACCTGATCTTTCCCGCGTACCGTGCGCGATGTGAAGGCGTTGATATAGTCGTGGCCACCGTCTTCACATTCCAGGCTGACGATGTGGATCGCCCCCTCACGCTTTACTGCTCCGCTTTTAACCGAACCCTGAAATACCTGGCGCAGCTTGCCGTCGTAACCAACCTCGAGTCGAACGGGGATATACTTCTCTTCATCTTCGGACTTGAGCAATTGCAGACGCGTGGAAGGCTTTAGCCCGTTGATGGACACACTCAGCTTGCCGAGTGACTTCTTGTCCACCGTTTCCAGCGACTTGAATGACACGGTGATCGGTGGCTCGATAATCACTGCTTGATTGCCGATCCCCACCGTCAGCCGATAATCACGGTAAAAAGTATCCATCACGGCACGTCTCCCCCGCGAATATCAATCATCTCTTCCGGCGTGACCAGATACATTTCGATGCGACCACTGGCGAAGTCGTCAGCCCGATATGGGTCAATGCCGCTGCCGTCCGTCGCCTTGGTCATAATATCGAAAGGCCAGTTTTTGTGACGAAAATGCAGTGTAGCCAACGACAGCTTCACGCCGTCGATGTAGTCATCGTTGTATTCCACGCGCATTTTCCACATTTCAACCGTGGGCAGATAACGAATAGTGACCACAGCCTCACCACGGTCAAAAATCAGGATATGACGCTGGATGGGTTCATCAGTTATGTTTGCTATCAGATCCAAAGGCTACCTCCCATATAGTGATTTCACCGCATCGACTGTCGCCTTCCAAGCAGATTTCGATTGGCCGGTTTTCCTAGAGTTATCTGCCGGGGTCTGCGCCCCCTTATTTGCAACGCCCGCCGTTTTTGATTTAGCAGCTACCGAGGGGGATTTGAAGTGCTGCTCTATCGGTGCGGTAGTCAGTTGCGTGAAGGTGATTTTTGTAAAACTGGCTTCAAACTTAGTTTCCATCGTTTGATTGTCGGTACTGATGATAAGGCCGCTTAATGCCATATTTTCATGAGTGCGATAATCCACCTCCACAGAAATAAGCTGCTTGCCGTAGCACACCCCCTCAATGAAGTCGAGAAATTGCTCACGTATACCTTTAGCGCCACCAGTAGACGGGTTGCCCACCAGCCCAAACAGGTCGGCTCCTTTATCAGCCAGGCGTTTTGCCTTTAAGATGGCCTGCTCTGCGCGGTCGGCAATCTCATTCATTTTTTGCAACTGCTGCTGCGTCTTTGCGGGGATGTACTCCAGCACCTCACCATACTTCGAATAATCTGGCATCAGGCTAAAAGAAGAGTTTGGTTTCGCATCGACAAAAATATCGGCAACAACACCGCTGATTTTTATCGTCAGCGGGCCATTGATAATATCGTCAGACGCGTTACTACCGTCCTCCAGCACGTCTACCGGAACTTGAGATGGGTATTCAGTAGCGTCGCTAACTCGCGCAAACATTGAGAACCCGCCGATCCCTACCTTTTTAACAGTATCTTTGCCAGAAGATTGCGCCTGCATGAGGCCGTCTAGAATCCCCATTACCGACCTCCTCTGCCACTCAACCGGTTGGCATCCTTCATGTTTTGTTGCAGGCTATCTACCGCAGTATTCCCGGCGACAACCGGATCGGATGTGTTGATGTGAATAGTGTTCTGCTGGCTGACGCTTGAATTGCTTGTCACGCCACCACCAGCGATCCCCACCGCCGCATTCATGCCGTAAGGAATACCACCAGGACTCATGCCGCCGTTACCGCCGCCAGTTACACCCTGCTGCTGTTCATCCTCGCCGAATCCGAAGAATGACTTTGTCGCATTCCAGGCATTTGAAGCAGCGTTGTTGATCGTGTTTTTAATCGTCTCACCGAGGTTTGCGAACAGCCCCATTACCCACTGCATAAATTCATCAAACGGCTTTCTGAGCAGAGCGACACTTTCAGTGAAAGATTTCACAACATCATCCCACGCCCCCTGAAAATCGCCTGTGACCAGCTTACTCAGCGCGCTAAAGAGCAGTTTGATATTCTCAACACCCTGCTTGAATACATCGATGATGTAATCGACCACCACCATGACCGCGTCTTTGATCGCCAGCAAACCGGGGACGATATCTATCCCCCATGTGTCTTTAAAGAAATCAGCAATAACGCTTTGGCCGCCTTCCATAGCCGTTAACAGGTCATCTATGACAAGGATAACGCCCAGGATTGCTGCAGTGATAAGGACTACTGGAGACATCAGCACGCCCATTACTGTTGCAAGCCCGCCAGTGACAAGCCACCAGGCAGAGAAAGCGATAGTGATAGCAGCGACAATCGGCAGGAAGCGGCGGATCATACCCATAACGGAGAAGATAATTTCCCCAAGATGGGCCAGACCGTTCTTGATGAGATCCTTGTTAGCAATGAGAAAGTCTGTAAACCCATCCACCAGGTCTTTCAGCACCGGTACAAATCCGACGGCAACCTGAAACTTGATACCATCAAAGCCTTTCCCTAGCGTGGTAAGAGAATCGTTATAGGCAGCGAACTGATCTGCCTGGTCTTGCGTGACGACACCAAGCGCCTCAGCCTTGTTCTGCAACAAAGATATTTCTTCGCCAGTCATGGATAACAACTGAACCATGGAACGGTCGATACCCATCTTATCCAGAACGGAAAACTTCTCTGCCTGGCTCATGCCGTGCAGCTTGTCGGCCAGTTCACGAAATATCACATCGGAGTTTTTTACCTGCCCGTTCATATCCTTGAACTGAAGTCCCAGTCTTTCCGCAACGTCTTTAGCTTCCCCCTCTCCGGTAGAAACGAACTCTCCCACTCTTTTTGTCATCTCACCGAGCGAAGCCTGCAACGCATCGACACTTGAGCCATTTACGGATGCCGCATAGCCCAGTGTCTGAATGGTCTCGATTGCCACGCCCGTTTCCCGGGAGAACTGGACCAGCGGATCAATAGACTGACTGACAGACGTCACCCAGCCAGCAACTCCTGCAGCCGAACCGGCGATAGCAGCCCCAAGACCGGCAAGCAGACCAATAGACGCTTTCAGATTCGCATTGAAGGTTTCCTGTGGCGCCAGATCACCGATAAAACCGAATTTGGTAATAAGCTCGTTAACTATCGCCATTCCGGGCCTTCTCCATCTCGTGGTGTTGAATGTCTGCGCTGATATTCTCGAACTCAAGCATGTCAAACAGCTCTGGTGTGTCTAATTTAACAAGTTCGTGATAGGGGCCGTATCCGGCCTTTGACAGCGCCAGATACATGCTCATGTCGTCGCTTATGTTCGAGGATTTAACGTAAATTTCTGAACGTCTGGAGCTTCTGAACGTGAGTTCATATTGCTCCCGCCCATAAAAGGCAGGCTGATAACCTGAAGCGCTGTTGTGATTAGCATGACGTAATCACCAGGGTAGGATTCGAAATGATCGGCCTGCTTTGACAGCTGCACGCCGTCATACAGAACGTAATCGAACATCAGCCGCTCAATTTCTTCGAAGCGCTCAGTATCGAGGAACTCGAGCGACTGCCGCGAAAGCTCACTGGCAATGCCCGTGAAGAATGCAAAAACCTTGCGCCGCTTTTTGTGCGTCATCGCGGCAAAGTCGTAGCGGTTACCGTTAATCTCCGCAAAGCCGTCCTGGTACACGGCCTTGATCATATCAAGGGCTTTCTGCTGTTTTTCTTTCAGTTCTTTGTCGTTAACCATGGGATGCCTTACACGTTACGGACGACATTGCGGAACTCGATGGTGTACTCCATGAGCGCATTAACGTCCTGGTTGTTTTTGGTTTGTGTCGGCTGCGTGGTGATAGAGCCGACCTGCAGGTCGTAGGTTTCTTTCAGTGCAGCCCCATCGCGTACAAACGACTCTTTAACCGAACCGTCAAAGACAAACGGGATATCGGCATTGATCTTCTGGCTCAGCCACACATCATCGTTTGAGTATTTTTGGACGCGCAGCACCATGACATGCACACCAGCATCAACACGCTTTGCAATGGTCACGCCATTTTTCGCGCTGTTAGCCCTGCTGGTTAATGGATTTGAGGGGGTTAACGTGATGTAGTCACCCGCCGCGATATCCGTGATGATTCGCCCGTTTAACACGGTGGTCGCGGTATCTGCACTAATAAGAATCTGAGACATTTACCGCCCCTTATTTATTGAAATTGATAATAATGTCTTCGCTATGCACTGCACCTGCGTTCTTCACGGCGATTTGCAGAACCGGAGACTTGCGCGCCTGGCGATCAGCCGTTGATTGATCCGCAAGGTCACCGGCCAGAACGTAATACCCGTTTTGCTCGATGTTGCGCAGGAACATATCCCGATCACCGAAGAAGTCCGGAAGTGTCCAGGTGCCCGGGTTGAAGACGCCAGCCTTAACAAAGCCGCGAGTGGTTTTTTCTGCACAATCTTCTAACTGGTCCACGCCGTAATAGGTTTGCGGAACCTTAGTTGGCGTGGTTTTCAGGAGGTTGAAGGAGTCAGTTTGCACCGCGTCAACGTAAGCCATCAGGTTGTAAACGTTGTCCACGAAGTCATTCGCGTCGCTGGTCAGTACGCATGGCGCGTCTTTAATCGTGGTGTAAATATCCAGACCGACCGCTTTCGCCTTATCGATCTCAGTCTGAGAATATGACTCAGCCGCGACATTTAAGGTCTTCAAGTGCAGGGTTATGGCTGTGCGCTCACCGCTGAAATTCACGGTGTGAGTACGGGCCATATAGCTGACGCCGAACTTACGGTTGCCAGCCTTGCTGTACAACATGCGGAAATTTCCCTGACTGGCGAGAGTCACCGCCCAGGCGGGGTTTCCTGGATCAATTTCAAGCGCCGCCGCACCGGTGAACGTCTCGAAGACAAGAACCGAATTAGCTTTTGCCCAGGCTGCAATCAATGGCACCTGCGCGCTGAGGATCTTATCGATGAAGGCAACACCCTTAACGTTGACCTGCGCCTTGAGCTGGCTCAGGCAATCCAGTTGCTTTTCCGGATCGACTTGAGACTCAGCTTTACCGTTAACCTGCGTGGCGCCAGAGCCATCAGCAATTGCCAGAACATCCCCAATAAACGAGCCGCTTTCCAGCGCCACCGGGAAGCCCACAACCGAAGATGCCCCGGTTGTTTTGCTGGTGAATACGATTTGAGAACCATCAAACACGACCGACGCAACCGCCGGCGTAATAGCAGCCTGGATTTTAGCGACCACATCCGACAGCGTGGCCGCCGTGGTACCGTCAATCCCGGTGACTTCGTGGTCAGTGCCGTCGATAGTGATACCGAATGACCAGTCGGCTTTCTGGCGTAAAGCTGGCAGCGCTACAGCCTGGGAAATCTCAGCGCCGCGCAGCAAGCCAGCCGTTTCTGGCAGGGTTTCCCCGGCGGCGTTCCAGAAACCAATTACCAGCGTCCCGCCAGCAGAGATAGGGTTCGGACTGGTGCCAAAGAAGGCATTAGCAAAGGCGGCAGTTACCGATGATGCGCCCCAGTCTTGCTCTACTGCTGAGGCGCTTTTGTAGGAGCGCCAGCGCTCGACGGTGCTCAACACTCCGGTTTGACTGGTCACGATCGCGCAAACGTTGATGTTATCGCGCGCAGCAGCCTTTCCTTCTTCCAGAAGCGTCACATTAATAACGTTATTAATTGATGCTGACATTTACTTATCCTCTAAAAATTGAAACTGCGGCGTATCGATACGCAGCGTTTGAACATCGTGCGCCGGGGCATACTGAACGTTAAAACTGAGGTTGACGCGGTTACCGTGAGACTGACCAAGCAACTGGCCCACATCGATGATGTTTGATACCGCCATAATGGTTATTGCGTGCTGACGCCTCAGCTCGTTCGCTGCCTGGCTCTCACTCAACATCAGGAAGTTTTCAGCGTTGCTGTATGCCCCGTCCCCGTAGAACTCCAGCACAATCGCGTGGCTCACTGAGGCGGTATAAGTCATCACCTCCGCGTCACCGTTAAAGCGCAGGCCTCTGGCCAGCACTGATTGCGGTAGTGAGCCGTTTACCACGATATAACTGGTGGAAAAGTCGGACGCCTGCACGTTCCGACGGTCGAACTTGATCAGTTGCTCGTCGTAGTCCAGAAGGTCACGCACGAAACGCGCGACAGCTTTCAGATGGGGTTGTGTCATGGCGTTGGCACCAGTAGCGGGAGCCGGGTTTCCTCGGCGATGACAGCGCAGAATCCGTAATCCATAAAATCGGCCGGGGACACGACTTTGTAGTCCTTGCCTCCCTTCTCAATAAACTGACCGGTTTCAATTTTCAGCCGTGCATGAATCAGCAGATATTCTTTCGACCAGTCCAGGCTATCCAGCGTCAGATTCTCTTTGTTCGCACTTTGCACCACCGCCAGAATGTCCTGGCTGTTAACAGTCACGACCGGTTCAAAATCGATGGTGGTTTCAGTGCGGGTTTTGAGTTTTACAGGCTGTTCCCAGCCGATTAACGCTTCGCTCATATCAAGGTCTGATAAGTCGCTCACTTACGAACCTCCCACGTTATGGCACCACGCAGGGCGCCTGTATCAATTAACGGCGCAGACGATCCTTTAGCCTTTTTAGTTGCAGCAGTGATATCCGGCCACGTGCCATACCCGGCAGTCTCAAAGGCCTTCACGCTGATATTTCGCGCCGTCGCGCCTATCAAATTTAAAGCGGTGTCAGCATCCATACGCCCGGAGCCTACGGCTTCACAGGCCTTTTCGATTGCCCGATTAATTTCCGACTTTTTGAGGGTGAAAGGAGCGCGAAGAAAGGAGCGTTCGGGAATAGTTATCTTGTGGGCTGCCGTAAAGCCGCTAACCGGTCCCATGAAGGTCTTGCGGGTAAACGTAGCTTTTCCACCGGTTGCCATATACCCCGTCCCGCCAGGGTGATCGATTTCAGCACCGAACTCGTGAACCGCCCCGATCTCAATTATCGATGTCCCATCATCATTGGTTTTATTTCCCACCTTGCCCGCTGGCAAACCTACTGCAACGTAATGCGTTTTCATCGCCTGCAGGTTCTTCAGGTATTCGGTGGTAAGCTTTAGCGTTTCTTCCGGAGTCATAAAAAACCATTCCCTGATAACTACCGTATTGCCAGTACATGCACACCTACCAGCTTACGAAGCCTCAGGTACTCCTGACCGAATGAGCTTGAGCCGTATCCATCATGGCTGGTCCCAAACCCGGCATCGGGAGCGGAAAATCCCAAAGAGACCCCGGCGACTGAGCGGCTTGTCATGCTCTGGACAGGCTTGCCATTGCGGCTGCCGGAGGGAGTGAGCGCGCCAGCCGCATACAGCAGATGCGCCGCTAAAGCATGAAGCCCTTGCTCGTAGAGTTTGTTCCACACCTTGCGGCTCATCTGGTTAGCTGCATCCTGTAGCGCCCCCTCTATGCGTGCAGGGGCAACACTGGCGAACTCGGGGTAACGAACGGTGAATTCCATGCTACCCCCTGTGATTACTCTGCCGGAGAGGATTTGTAATCCACATACACCGCGGACTGCGGCTGTTTCCACATCGCGCCACCGAAGGCAGAACGATAGCCACACTCATAGGTCAGCAGATCACGCTGTCGTGCCGCCAGCAGCTCCGGCATATGAACTTCCATTTCGACGTAATCGGCTTCGTAGGTGTAGATTGCCAGGCGGGTTTTACCCGATTTGATACCTACCGCGTAATTGCTCGGGACTTTCACGAAAGTAATGTTGAAGGACTCATTACCAGAAGCCTTACGCAGCGCCGCCATAATGCGATCCATCGCCGCAATCGGAAGCAGGTCAGTACCCACAACAATCGGATTCGGGTCGAATTTCTGCATGGCGAGCATAAAGTCGCTGGCGTCCATGGCGATATGCGTTGGCTGAATACGGTAACTGGATTTGCGCCATGCCGCGTTGTAAGCATCCAGCACCAGTTTCACGAACCCATCAGAGGTCATTTCGGCAATGGTTTTGCCTGACGTGTCGGTGATAAGCTGAACCATCGTCCCTGTCAGCAACCCTTCCTGACCTTTAACGCCGCGATGGCCGACGTAACCCGCATACTGGATGGTTGCAAGGGCGTTGGCATACAGATCATCCTGCTTTTTGGTCTGCAGGTTGATGTTCAGACGTGCGATTTTCTCCAGTTCCTGTTGAGTCCAGGTAGCGGCTTTAGCCCACTGGCCGACAGGTGCTTTCAGCCATTCGATATCACTATCAATGGTTTTCAGGCTGTTTGTCTTGTTACCAATGATGCCGTCTTTAACCGAACCGACCACTTCGGATACACCGAAATCCACATAGTCCCGAGAGAAATCGAGGCCTTCTTTAACCGGGAGGGCTTCACCGATGTTGATCTCTGGCAGTTCTTTTTCCTGCAACTGCATATCACGCTCAGTTAGCGCTTCCTGCAGCACTTCTTCGAAATCTGCTGATTCCATAGGCATTGGTTATGCTCCTTCCGTCTGCTGAACTGCCTGTTGTACGTAGCCCAGGGTGATAGCCACGCAGTTATTACCCGCGCTTACATCTTCCACCCAGTAGCCTAAATCAATATTGCCGGCTGCTTCTGTCGTCACCTTTCCGGCATCGGCGCCCGTCGCCACGATGTATGCCGCCGCGCCACGAGTAAAATCAGCGTCATCGACTGTCAGCGCGCCAACACAATCGCCGTGGGAAAAATGCCCGACGTTGACCTGCTTGTTGTGCGGTGCACCATCACCGTAGATATCACGCACCACAATCCCATGAATGCGTTTGCCAGCTGCGAGAGGCATCACGCCGCCGTCCGGGTTGACAGCTACAAACGTGCCGTAGGGCAACTTCGTTTCGGTCAGGTTCTCTTCCCCCCAGACTTTGTCGTTAGAGCTGGAGGCGCGTTTGATTGAACCCGGTTTAATAGTGCCGTCGGCACCATCCCAGTCAGTAAAAGACATAGTTATTTACCCCCAAGGCGTTGAGTTGCGGTTTTAGTGCTTTTGTTCGCTGAGTCGTTAAACAGATGAGCGCCGATTTCACTGCGTGGCTTTGAGGTAGCCTGGATAGCTGCATAAGCCGCACGGACTTCACTGTCAGTCATTGCTTTGACCTCAGCATCATTAAATGCTTTAGTGCTCACCAGTACAGCGGCGCGCACGTCACGCGCTGATTTGGCATCATTGAAGCTGACTTTAGGGAAACGGGCTTTCGCGTCTGCCAGTGTGGTGCTGGTTTCATTGCCGGATTTCAGCTGCTCCAGTTCTTCTTCCAGCGTTTTAACTTTCGCTTTCAGATCGGCGTTTTCGGTTTCCAGCGCGGTGATTTTCGCGTCCTTGTCGTCACCACCACCGGCACCGGAATCTTCATCATTCGGCGCTGGTGTACTCGTCGCGCCTTCCAGTTGCTTTTTCAAGTCTGCGAGCTGCGCCAGCACTTCCTGTGCTTTAGCAGTGGCCTCTTCAGTCCCTTGCCCCTGTAGTTCTTCCAGCGCCTTTTCCAGCGCGGCAATCATGCCGACCAGCTCATCGGCAGTCAGCGCTACGCCTTCCGCATCCTTCAGTTTTTTGCCCTTCAGAAACGCCAGGGCGTCAGCTAATTTTGCAAACATTGGCTTACCTTTTTTGTCGTTTAACTTGCACTGAGGCCCGTAGCGCCCCTCTGCCACTCCCGCGACGTGATTGCCGCGAATGTTGATGTGGTAAAACTTCCCGCCTCTTTCCTCGAGTTCAGCAGGCTCATATCCAACGGACACTTCACGTATCCCCGTTTCTTCCAGCGTCTCGATTCCCGCGGCATCCGTCAGAAAAACGTCGCAGACCACTTCATCGCCCTCGATGCGAGTGTTGGCGATGTGTCCGGATGCTTTGTCTTTGTGGTCTGCTGCGGTGACCTCCCCGTCGTCGGGGTGCGTTATGGTGAACGGGAGGCCATTGAATGAAGCGAGGGTTTCGGGTTTTGATAGTTCGTCGAGGGTGCGAACAACGGTGATTTTTTTGTTGGCATCGCTGCCAGTTAGTCCCAGCTCATGACCGTAATACTCAATCGGTCCGGCGCGGGTGATCGTCGCAGTGGTAATCACATACCCCTGCGCTGTTCGTTTCCACTTCATTGATTAATCCCATGAGACGTAAGGGAGGGCCAAGCATCGGCATTGGTAATCCTCGCCGGGTTTACCGATGAATGCCCCGATGGTTG
Organism: Lelliottia sp. RWM.1; assembly: GCF_016859735.1. Classification (NCBI taxonomy): domain Bacteria; kingdom Pseudomonadati; phylum Pseudomonadota; class Gammaproteobacteria; order Enterobacterales; family Enterobacteriaceae; genus Lelliottia; species Lelliottia sp. RWM.1. Next base: position 16,207 of record NZ_WLVC01000039.1, read on the forward strand.
AGCGTTTCTTCCACGTTTTGCCGCCGTCGTCTGAGTAGACCGTCGGATCGGAGTATTTACAGAGCATGCCGTTTAACGCGGAATGGCTGTCTCGTTCCCGTTCATCGCCAGTGCCGCCCCACTCATACAGGTCAAGGCCAAGAGCCACATTGCGCGCTTCAGTCAGGTCTGCGTTCAGTTTTGAGGTCTGGTCGCGAGCGATGAACCTTGCACGATTGCGGGTGACGTTCCCGCGCTCCTTGATTATGTCGATCAGGTTTTCATGTCGGCCGCCGTCTTTCATGTTCTCGAAAACCGCCGCGCCGATATCGTGGATAAAGTCGGTATGGATGGAGGTAATCAGGTCAACGTTGTCACTGACTGCCTTTTCCATTTCTGGCTTTATCGCGCCATCGCCGAGCATCCCGGTCAGGTCAATCCCAAAAGCCTGAGAGAAAGTGCGCTGCGTCTGCTCTTTGTTCTGCTGGTTTGCCCTCGTAACGAATCCGGCAGAGAGTCGGGCGGCAACCTCCTGAATTGAAATGCTCGCCAGACGCTGCATGACAGCGGCAAGACGCGTCGTAATCGAGAGAGGCGTGCTATCAGGGGTATCGGCAAGCACAGGCTTACCCAACTCGTCAATAAACGCCTGGACCATGCTGTCGATAAAATCCGTCAACCTGTCCCGATACCATACCTCTGCTCGCTTACTGGCGGTCGGTGGACGCATTCGCCGACGGCGCGGTTTCAAACGTCCCTGCTTACGCTCAAGAAGCAGTTTTAATTCCATAATCCCCTCAGAAGCCAGCATTCGCCCCGGCGCTGACTATCGCCTTGATTTCAGATTCAGTAACAGTCTTCAGCACGCCGCGGTTTACCATCTCCCTGATGGCAACCTCTTCCGTCAGAATTGACGACGTTACCAGCGTATTGAAGCCCGTCGCATACTGGCTAAACCGGTTAGCTTCGTCAGCCTCATTAATGCTGTCGATTGTCGGGTATTCGTAGGTAAGGCTTTCCGTTATGGCGAGTTTGTCCAGTGTGAACTGGTCGGCGAAATCCTGCATAGGGCGAAGCCTGGACTCCTGCAGGCCGTTAATCGTCTCGTAATAGGATTTGTTATCTTCCTCGCCGCTGCTGAACCCGCTGGCCGACTCACCAAACAGAACCGTTATCGGTCTGTCCAGCGCCCCGGCCAGTACAATCGCCATTTTGCTGATCACATCCGACAGTCCGGTAAATTGCGCGTTTTTTTGCTCATAGCGCCCCTGCGCCTGAGTATCACCAGCATCAATCAATAACATCCCGGTTGAAGATTTGGTGTCCTTCATCACCCTGGCGTACTCGCGCACCTGTCCTTCCTGACCCGCTGCGATCTGGTTATTCATGCCGGGGATAAACAGAACATCGACATTCGCTTCCTGAATGGTGTCGCCGGTGCTCAGGATTGCAGTGTCGAACGTTTTGATGTGCTCGTAGGGCGCCTGAAGGTCTGACGTGCCAAACTTCGCGCGATCCTTAATACTGTGATTACCCAGTTTTGTCCGGCAGCAGCGGGAGTGGTGAAACCTGAGTTGCTTTGTCCCGACATCAAGTTGATACGTCAGCGGCTCACCAAAACAGTCCGAACGTATGTCGGTGATGACATTACTGTCCGGCGTGTACTCCCCTTTACGGAACACCAGGAATTTAACGATATCTTCGCTTTGCAAATTGAGCGGCAGGGCGATCTGGTCATCAGCACAATCAGTGATAGCCACGATTAGCGAATCTCCCAGCAGGGAGGCCCACCCCAGCGCGCTGTGAAAAACTGCGTTCAATTTCAGTTCTTTTTCGGCATCAGCGATGCGCTTGGTTATGGAGCTATCGACATCGCCAGAAAATTTACGGGGCAACTTCAGCATGTCGTCGGCGGTTTTGTTGATGTACTTTTTCACCACCCACGATTTTTTATACATCGCGAGCAGCTCTTTATCAGGTACGTCAGGCTTACGGCTGCTATACCGTACTGCGCCAATCTTCTCGCCGAGCGAGGTCATTAAGCTAACCAGGCCATCATTCAGACGACCAACGATATTTTTTCTCGTCATTACATGATGTCCAGTGGGCTGAGTGTTTTTCTCTGATACAAATCGCGTAACCCCTGCGTCATTGCATCGACAACGTCATCGTTCGCACCGACAGGGAACGTGGTAATTTCCTCGACCGTCTCGGTGATCCACGGTGCGATGTCTTTATGGGGAAGGAAAACGTTACCTGCTTCCCATACAGCGGTGATCGCATGCGCCCGGGCGACTTTGCTGCCGTCCGGTTCAACGGGAACGAGTCCTGCTACGGTGCTTTTCAGTGAATCAATAACCGCCGGGCCGTTGGCTTTATCCTCCACCAGCTTACGTAAGCCTTTGGGGTATTCGTCAGCCATGCGTTTAACGGCTTTCAGCGTTGCGGTAAAGCTCATGCGCGCGCGTACCTGGTGAAGCAGATAAGCATTGGCGCCCTTTTTACCCCACACCTGACCGACAACGTAGTCAGTGCCTTCGCTGTCTTTAAACGTCATATCCCAGCTGTGGATGACTATGTCGAAGTTGGTCGGCAAGTCTTTCGGGAGGTAATACTTGATCCACTCGTCTTTGAAGATTGAGCCGCCAGCCTGCTTCGGTGACTGCTGATACATCGCGGACCAGAAGTAATCCCCCAGGATAGCTTTTGTCTCTAACAGCTTGTCGATCGGGTGCAGGTCTGGCACCAGCGCTTCGCCCCGTTCGTTGATGGCGGGGAACGCCAGCACTTTAGCTTTCGGGGTTTTCTCCACCACTCGACCGGACAGGTCATCTGTCGCCCAGCGGGTCGCCATGATGATTTCGCCACTGTTTTTGGACAGACGCGTTTTGAACGTGGATACGTACCAGTTCCAGATCGATTTTTTGGTAGTCGGGGACAGCGCCTCTTTGGAGTTTTTTATCGGGTCATCGATGATACCGAGATCGATTTTCTTACCTGTTAACGGACCGCCTACGCCAGCACAAACATACGTTCCCTTATGGTTGGCTATACCGAATTCGTCAGTGTTACGCTTGACGGCAACACCATCGTCGGGTTTATTGCCCAGCCAGGCGTCAGGAAATATGTTGCGGTATTCAGGCGTAGACATAATGCGCTGAACGTCGGCGTTCATGTCCCCGGCAAGGTCAGCAGAGTACGACAGCGCACCTACGCGCATTTCAGGGTACTTGCCGAAGAAATACGCTGGCAAATAACGAGAGACAATATCCGATTTACCATGCTGCGGCGGCGCGCCGAGAATAAGTATCGGGCGCAGCCCGTTCATCATATCCAGCAGGAACTGATCCAGAGCATCGCAGACCGTCTGAGAGAACTTGCTGGTGATGTATTCGGGATTAATGTACTGAATGAAGTCGTGGAGGCTGGCCCGGGCGTTGCGCCGCTTGAGTAACTCTGCCGCTGCTTCCTGCTTACTTACCAGCGATAATTGCGGCGAGCTGCTCATCAGTCAGATCCTCCGCGCTTACTGTGTGATTATGCTGTATGGGCTCACCATTCGGGCCACTTAACTCAGTTTTGGTTTTCAGCATGCCGAGGTGCTGCGCGACCATCTTCATAGCCTCATCCTGATTGCGGGTGATCATTTCAAGACCAAATTTTCCCTCTTTAATCCCGGCAAAAAGGCGGCGCTCTGCCCCCTTCAAATCTCGCGTGTCGTGGAAAACAGGACGGCTCAGACCAACGCCATTGCAGCGGGGGCAATCCGGGTTCGGATCCAGTGTGCCGTCGTAGCCGTAGCCGCCTGTATCCTTAGGCAGTATGGCACCTTCCTTCCCCTTAACCTTTTCTTCCGCTTCCTCAAACTCAACTGCATCGCGCCACTGGTAGTTAAAACCTAGCCCCCAGCAGTAACGGCAACAGCCGCGGTGATGTTCAGTCAGTTGCGTAGCGTCTGCCGTCGCAATGTCCCACCACCATTTCAACACTTCGTCTTGTGTAACTTTCACTCTTCGCGAACGTTCATCCAGCGCGTCGCGAATTGCCTGGCTGACCTTAGCATTTCTTAGCAGGCGCGAGGCGTTAACGTAAGCCGTATTTCCTTCACCTTTATAGCCAGCTCGCTTGTATGCAGCGGTCCTGTTCAGATCGAGAAGATACTCTTCGACAAACCTGATCTGCATATCGTTAAGGCCGTAATTGCGCAGGTTGAAGGGTTGCGCACTTTCCGGTATATCGGTCTGCGCATCAGTTGGGGATTGCTCATACTGCGCAGTGGTAGGGGCTTGTTCAGTCTGCGCATTGCGCACTTTCTTTTGCGCAGTTTTTTGCGCAGTTGGCTTTTTGATGTAGCGCCGCGCAGATGTGTAATTCAGTCCCTGCGCTTCACACCAATCCTTTGGTGATACGCCGGTTGCGGCATGTTCGGACAGGAACCGTTGCTGAAGCTCGCCCCAGTCCGGTTTTGTCATTGCTTACTCCAATAAAAAAGCCACCAGCGGATGCCAGTGGCTTGGGTGTGGTAATCAGGAATGGATTCGGACCATTGAGCCAGAAGATATTGGTCGTCTGCACCATCCTCCAACTTATAGCAGCGTCACGCTTCGTCCGGACCGGTATTACCCGACACTCGCGCACCTGATTAATGAGTTTCGACATTATCACAGGAACTCGGTGAATGCCTGTTGTAAAATCTAAACTAATAGCAACTAACAGGAGGTGGTGATGAAATCATCACGCGAAAATAATCAATCCTGCAACGTATTAACTACGCTTCGCAAATCATTTTTAAGCTGCTTAGTTATGATTTCAATATTAGTATCGAACCAACCCGCATCCTGATCAGAAAACTCATAACCAGGTGAAATGAGCCCAAGCATACCTTTCTTAGACTCTAACGGGGAACGACCTTCCACCCCTTTCGTTATGGCAAGCACCTGATACGGAAGATAGCTTAAATCCTCTTCGGTCATGCCTGCTCTAGCCGCCACATCAGCAACACATGTCATGATTATGCCACTACAAACTTTTGCCTCAGTGATTGCAGTGCTAATAATAACAAGGCTAATTCTGTCTAAATCCTTCTGGTCAATATAATTTCCTGCCATAGAATTTCTGAATGTAAGCGACATAACTTCCATCCAGTGAGCTATATACTTTCTTACCTTTGCAGAAGCAATATTGCGCCTGAATTGCTTGAACATTAAATTCTCCATTTTATGAGAACTAATACTTTAACCTAAAGACAACAAAGTCAAAAGCCCAGTGGTCACCTCTGTTAAAACCCCTTCTATTGCGAGGCTATAGGGTTATTGTTTGACTCTCTCACCGAGTCGTAAATCCGCTCACACGTCATCCCGGCGCGGTAGCGTTCGTCAGCGATTCCAGCATATCGCTGAGCTTCTGCTGCAATATCTCCGAGCATGTTGGCGAACATTCTGGCGTCGGCGTCGGTTGTTTTGCTTCTGACGGCAGCGGCAAGATCTGCGGTATGCTTTGCGGCGTCCAGGCGGGTAGCGAGTTTTGTTGCTTCGGTGCGCAGCTGGCTAACAGTGGCAGACAGACCAGCAGCAGTGGCAGCAGATTTAGCGGCTTGCGCTTGTGCATCTTTTACAGCCTCATCACGGGCAATAATGCGCCCTTGTTCAATCATGCGGGCAGCGGTCTGTGCGTTCGCTGTTTGCGATGATTCCACGCTGTCACGTTCCGCCCACTTTTTTTCCCACCCGCGACTGCTCCATACACTGCCGGCGATAAATGCGACGGCCACCAGCACCGAAATGGCAATGAACTGATAGCGCAGGCTCACTGGTCTATCCCCCAGCACGTCAGCGCGCTTTCCTGGTCTCGTCGTTCTACCTGGCCATAGCAGCCATTTTTCTGGCCTTTGGTCAGACGACAGTCGCGGCCACCGTCTTTAATCCACCAGCGGATCGCTTCACAGGCTCCTTTACGGTCGCCAGCATTGATGCGCTTATAGAACGTAGACGGGAAACATTTCCCGGGGCCAATGTTGTAAGGGCAGAAAGAAGCGATACCAGCTTTCTGCGGCTCGGTCAGCGGAACTTTTATATTTCGCTCAACCCACGCCAGTGCCTTATCACGCTCAATGGCGTTTACCTGAGCGCATTTCTCAGCAGACAGCTTCATACCCTGAACTACTGGTTTGCCATCAACCATCGTGGCGCCACGGCAAATCGTCCAGAGCCCGCCGCCGTCACGATACGCCGTCAGGCTGTTACCCTCTTTCTCATCCAGAAACTGATCGAGAATCACGGGCGCTGAAGCCCCCGCAAGAATTAAACCAACGACCGCTGCACTCAGTTTATTCTTCAGCTTTGGTGGCATAGCCATTGCGCCGATCCTCCCGTTCTTTCCAGCGGAAATACCAGTTCACTGCACAGGTGATAACGGTGCATGCGATACCGACAATAATTGCCCAGTCGCTCAGGCTTAACCCTGCAATTCTGTCGGCCAACATCCAGGACACCTCTTTTGCTGTTTTAGCTGTTTCGGCATATGCCTTCGCTGATACACCGCAGCCGGTCAGCGTGGTTCCTGTTCCATATGAAAGTCTGCTGTAAATGGTGCTCATTCTGGTCATAGCCTCACCTCCGATTCTTCGGATGGCGCTGTGTGTGTGATGAAAAGGTCAGGCTTCACGGGCTGGATTTATCAACAAAGCACGTAGCGGATGATTCCCGTGAACCTGAAATGAAAAATGCCGCCAAGCGGCAGCCCTGTTTTAATGAAAAAAAACCGCTGACATCACGGGAAGCAGCGGCTAATAGGCACGGTCAAAGTTTTACTTATAGTTATTCGTCAAATATTGCATGAATGAAAAAACACATCAAACGCAAAAATTGAACACTTTTGGACAATGAGCTGAACACTCACGCTCCAGAAACGCAAAAGCCCCACGGTGTTATCCGCGGGGCTTGAAACGAAGGCATTAACCCATCGTTGGGATAAAATTAACACAGATTCGGGAAAAGTAAATAGCTGGAATTAACTTCCATAACCGTTATCGTGTTATTTGTTTCAGTTGGTTCTCTGCCCATGCCTCTTCAATATCGAATTTCGTAATCAGCTGATCATAGAACGGTTTAACGGACTTCTTCCACGTATCCAGGCTGATTACATCCGTAATCTGGCAAATAGCTGCGTGGGTCTCAGTTGACGGGATGCGCTCATATCCGCGACCGCCACAGCGCTTGCAGGTGCTGAATACTGGAACGCCTTGCTGCTTCGTTTCCTTCTGATTCACCGCTTTCCCACGGCCACGGCAATCACTACATGCGCAACTGATGGCTTTTTTCCCTTTGCACTGAGGACAGAGAACGCGCGTTATCTCTTTTACCTCACGCCTGTTTTGGTGCTGCGAAGGTATCACCTTCAAACCAAACGCTTTTGATGCCTTAATGATTTCTTTTGCATGTGCCGGCGTATTGGTTTTCATACTGAATACCTCAGCATCAATAAAGCCCTCACCGTTGCAGCAATCGCACCGTTTTACACTGGCTGCGCTGCGGGAATAATCCTCAAATGCGAAGGTGGCCAACTGGTGCATCACCTGAGGCTTAACCCCGAAATCCAACTTACGCAGTGCGGCAACCTTGTCACATTTGGTCATCGCGTACTCAGCCAGCAGTCCGATCGCCCGATCCCGGTCATTATTACTTATGCCCATCTTGCCGAGGAAGGCGCTGTAACCCATTGCGGCGCGTTCCTGCGTCATGCCCATGGCAGCCATTATGTCGGTACCGGTCAGTGAATCGGAGGCGGTAGAGCGCGGAGAATCGCTAATCAGTGTGGATTTAGCGAAGTGGTATTTCACTGTGTTTTCAAGGTTCATAGCGCTTCTCCAGCATAAGTTTTCACGTAATTCTTCAGTATTCGGTAGTCCGTCAGCACAGAGCCGGGAAAGTGATATAAGCGCAATCGTTGCCAACGAACGCGGAGGTGATCGGCAAAACAGGATTCAAATGTCATGCAGCCTCCCTTGCTTTGACGAGTTGTCGCCTCAGCGCGCTGTAATGCTTTCTGATGGCTTCGAGTTCTTCGATGGTGTATCGGTGCGGGGTGTTATTGTTTTCGAGCGCCTCAACGCGTTCAGCCCCAATTTTCTCTATAAGGCCAAGGCGGTACTGCTGCTGATTGCCCGACAGCTGAACGTTACAGTGGTGGCACTGTTTACTGATATTGTCTTCGTGATAGCGGAGATGTGACGCTTTCCCACGTGAGCGGTAATGCCCGGCTTCCCACTGGACGGTGTCGAACGTCCCACAACTGATGCATGGCAAATCATGGTCACGCTCGCGAATATAGTCATTGACGACGCGCTGGGTTAAATCCTCCCAGTGCTTCAGCGGCTTAACTGCAGCTTTACGCTGGCGCCAGGCGGCTCGCTCTTTCTTCTCAGTAGCGCGCTGTTTGGCGGACTCTTTGCGCTTAGCGTCTTCACGGGCTTTTCTGGTCTGCTCTTTCCCGACGGCGCTGGCGCACTCATAACCGCAGACAGTCTGCGTGTCGCGAACCGGGTGGAACCACTGCCGGCATTCTTTGTTGGCACACTTGCGGCGAGGTAATTTAGCCATAATCACCCCCAGACCTTTTGGCGAAAGGTTCTTGGTGTGCGCGCCGGATGCTCGCATTCAGGCAATTTTGCGCTGACAGTCCAGGTGATATTGTCGCGGTTCAGGCTGCGTTCTACCGTGGCGCCGCGGCGTCGGTAACAGGCAATAAGTTCGTCGGCCTGTTCGGTTGTGCATTCGTGATGGTGGAACCAACTTAGTTTCATCGCCATCACCCCGCAAAGCTCATGAGCTGCGCAGCGGCATTCTCGGCGTCATTCGCTGACCGAAATTTTCGACGCAGTATGTAGTTCCAGAGAACGTTGAGCACCGACTGATAGACGCCGTTAAATTCGGCATCATCCATGCTGGCAAAGGAGATTGATTTAGCGATTTTTCGACGGGATCCATCGGGCATGGTGTATTCGTCGTAGAAACCAGCCTGAATGGTTGCCCACTCGCGGAAGGATTCGAAGTGCTTCAATAGTACGGTTTCGCGGGAACGGGCCAGACCGATGCTGTTGAGGTACATCTCAGCAGAATTGTAGAGAGCGTCACGTTGTGTCGGGTTTGATGACAGGAAATCAATATACCCGGAGATTAGCGACCGCTCTGATTCCTCAACAAGTCCGCCGGTTGGTGTCCAGTAGTGATAGCCAAGTGACAATAGCTTGAAGAATTTTTTGTGGAAGGCGTAATTGCGCGGTTTGCGGAACTCGCCAGTAAGCACCTGGCCAGTTGGCAATAGTTGCAAAAATTCGCTGGTTCCGGGATCAAGCGGAATCAGAGCGTTCTGGAAGGTCTTTTCAAAATACAGTGGTTGCGCCATGGTTTCTCTCCGTGGCGCATCAAGTTGTCAGTTGTTCAGGCTGACACTGACATTATGTACAGTTGATAATAGAAAATCAATACAAGAAATCCCCGCCGTAGCGGGTTGAATTAGCGATGTTTTATTACGCCGCTATTTGTTTCTGCTGACAAAGCTCCGGCAAATTAGCACGCACCAAAGCCTCGGCAAACGGCGGGGGAACCGCATTACCACATCGCGCAACCTGCTTGTCCTTAGCATACTTCTTACCCCGATAGTCCTGGTCGATGATGTACCACTCAGGGAATCCCTGAGCGCGGTATAGCTCGTGCGGTTGCAGCATACGCATGCCAATATCAACTATGCGGTAAGTTATGCCGTCAACTGTCACCAGCCCGTCGCAATCCTCGCCGCAGTATTTCCGCAGAAACTCAAGCGTCTGCTGCGCGCGATGTTCGTCGTATTCATCGACAGCAAGAGTGGTTTTTACCTCCCCTACGTGCAGCCCGCCCGCCGTCACCGTTGGCATTGGCTCGCTGGTTGGCTGCCCATCGCGGCATGTTCCACGCAGTTTCACCAGATGAGAGGCAACTACTGCATGATGGTCGACAGTGGTCACTGAGTGCGCGGGTTCATCCATACTGACACCCGGCCCCGTATAGTTACCGCCGTAGTGTTTAGCCAGGAACGCGCTCACCGTCGCGAATTTATTTCCACCTGCAGTAACGGTCCCCAGCGGGTTATCCAGTCGCAACACACGCGGTTCTTGCCCGGGACGTTCACCATATCCCATCTGAATCAGCGTAGGCGTCACCAGTTGAGATTTACCGCCACCACCAGCTGTGATGGTTGCGCTCGGTTCGTCTGCCCGGTGTCCGACACTGGCCCCAAACTGGCGGGCTATCACTGGCGCAACCAGACAGGCGCGGGATTGCTTCAGAATGGTGTGAGCACGTTTATCCAGCGGGCGCGGTTTAGCCTGGTATTCACTGCCACCATTACCGGCCAGGAACGGCGTCAGTGCAGCTTCAACAATCCCGAGTGCATGCCCATTCCCGCCCGGGCGTTTTGATGTACCAGCAGTTACCGTCGGTACCGGTTCGGTAACGGGCTGCCCGGTTGCGCCGGTACGGAACTTTGTCAGGTGTGGAACGGCTAACGCGTAGCCATGGGTTTTGGTAATGGTCTGCAATGGCTCACTCAGTGCCTGCCCACGGAAACAGTCGTATTTCCCTTTGGTCGTAGTGTGGTTGCATTTCACGATGAACGGCGATGCACTGTCGATAACAAAGCGCTGTATACCGCGCGCGATGCGCTTCAGGGTATTTTCTGCCAGCGGTTTTTTGCGGTCGAAAATCGACGGTGCCGGAATTGTCCAGTCGATACACTCCGCAGCTGTACGCCATGGTGCCAGCCTGCCAGCCTGAACCGCAGGTGATTTCGGATCCCCATGCGTTGGTTCCGGCCACACAATCGGCTTCCCATCACGGCGCATGACCATGAAGAAACGTTTTCTGATTGTCGGTGCGCCATAGTCGCAGGCGCGCAGTTCGCGATACTCCACGACATAGCCCAGACCTTTAATCAGCCGTGCGGCATCCTCGCTATCAAGCGAAATATTCAGAAACTCACAACATTCAGCCAGCGCCGGATGTGATGCAGAAATACCTGTCGTCAGCATTGCGACAAAGGCGTTAAAGGTCTCACCGATACGCGCCGGGTCAGGACGCTGTTCGACTGGTTCAGGTGGTCCGATAAATTCATCAAGGAAGCGATCCGCGTGACTGATGAATGGCATTTCGCGTAATAATGGCCCCCACGTTTTAAACTCTTCGACGTTCTCCAGTTTCATTACCCGCGGCTCAACATCCAGCCCCCAGCGTAATACTACCCAGGCCAGTCCGCGGATCGCTTTCTCAACAGGTTTAGCGCCTTTTGCTTTAGAAAAGTGGCGGCAATCAGGAGAAAACCACGCCAGCGCCACCGGACGACCCGCGGTAGCTACCTTTGGGCGAACCTCATACACAGACTCGCAGTAGTGCAATGTATCAGGGTGGTTCGTTGTGTGCATCGCCACGGCGTTCTCGTCGTGGTTGATAGCAATATCAACGCTGCGACCGATTGCCAGCTCAATTCCCGTACTCGCCCCGCCGCCGCCGGCAAAGTTATCAACGATGATTTCTCTCACGCGTATTTCTCCATAGCGATGGCCAGTGACCGGGCCGCAGCGATTATTGACGGTACCGGCATTTTCTCCAGCCACATGCGGTTGATGTGATGCTTCAGGCGGCGCTGGTGATGTGCCGGAAGATCCCCGGCACTTTCAATCTGGCTATATACCATTCCTACTTCGGCAGGCCAGACAGTTTCCTCAACATTCACCAGCAGCAGGTTTTCCAGCTCAATTATCCGGTTCGTGGCATATTGCAGTAGCTGATCCATCACTTCGTCTCCCGCCATGCCCGCTTATTACATCTCGGGAAGCGTTCTAGCCTCCATATCCAAATCATCCACAACATCTTATTAAATTCAGGTAGTGCCCGATAATCATCAGCACTCATTTCGAGGGCCTTGAATCGCCACTTTGCCACCTTGACCACCCGCCACAGCATCACCATAAAAAACAGAGTGCAAACAACAAGGAAACCGAAAAAAAGATAAGTACTCACCTCACTCCTCCTGCTGCGGTGCTGCTGGCAGTGGCATCCAATGGGTTACCAATATGTGCTCTATACAGCATGCGGCGGCCACATCTACGCTGTCGAAAAACAGCCCTGAATGCTCATCAAAGAACGATACAAAGCAATGCCCCATCCTGTTCCTGGTTAGAACCTCCTGCTCGTCTTCCGGCATCCGCTCGCTGCACTTAATCCAGCCATCCTGAATCACCGGAGAGTTGCCATCGGATAATGGCATATCCGGCCCCTTGCGTATCGCCTTTGACAATTCGATAGGGTCATCGTAAAGCCAGTCGCCAGTTTCCGGATGATTTGCTTTTGCCAGTTGTGCTGCCCATTCCAGCCCGTCTTTGTGCCCTTGCAGGTAGTCCAGCGGTAATTCATCGCAATTACTTGCAGGTTCGGCACCCTGAAGCAAGGCGGCGCGGCAAGCGTTCCAGCCCTCCCACATCCTAACGAAATCATGGGCTAACCATGCGGAATATGCCGTTACTGCATATCCGGTACCGCAGCGGGTGACATGCTTCGGCATTTTGAATGTTCGCTCGAATGCATCTCGCGGATCTTCATCCGGCACTACCGGCGCTCTCGGCTTGCCCTGGCTATCTGACGGCGCTAACGGAGCGTTTCTCAGTACAGTGGCCAGCATTTCAATATCTACTGGTGCAGGCTCAGCACCAAATGCCGCAATAGCCCCATCAATAACCTTCACAGCATCAGCCATTGCGTAGCCGAGATTACCGCCGTCGCTTTGTGCTGCTGCTTTGCTGAGTATTTCGCTTATCTGGTGCAGGCGATCGAGTGATACAGGATCGTGCGCTGGGTGGTTGTTAGTTGTCATGGGTTATTCCTTAAACTGCTAATTGCAGTTGCATGTCGAACCGGTCACGCTGCTCGCAGTACGCGAGAGAGCCGGGGCTGTTATGCGATTCAATGCGCTCTACCATTAACGCGGCGCGGGTTTCTTTTGAAGCTGGCGCGTAAGCACCAGACCATGCTTTATCGATGCCGATGTTACGGGCGACATTTGTACTATCAGCGCTGGCTAACGGTAACTTTGTGAATATCAGCGGGTTTAACATGCGCAAACCGTGCAACTTCGTGACAGGCTGGCTGTGAGCATCAACAACATAACGAATCAGGTCTTTCATTCTGGCTACAGCAAGGTTGGGACGCTTAACGTCATAGTCACCACATGAACCTATTGCAACGCGGGGATACTCATTGCAGAGCCTGATAAAACGCTCGTCGCTTTCATTCATGTGCCAGACAGGAACGCCGAAAAACTCCCCATGCGGCCACTCATCAAGAAGCGCTTCGTTTTCTTCCTCGCCGCCGTCGATAACATCCGGGATGATGGCGAAATCAAAGCCAGGATGATTTTTCCAGCGGGCCACAAACTCGTAGTAATCGCTCCAGTCGATTTTGTTTTTGCCAGCTGCTTTCCACGCAGTGAATGCACCGTTGTCCAGCGCGAATGACTGGCAGTATTCAGCCGCGAGGTTAATTTGCCCGGAGTGCGCGAAACTGATAAACGCATGGCGTCCTTTCCACGCTTTCATAGCGCACGTATCCGGCGTTATTGGTCCGCCGTGATAGTGAATCATCTCACTCCCCCTTCACGCCAATGCCAGCGGCGGTCAGTAGCGCGATAATTTCGGATTCCTCATAACATGCCACCTTGCCAGCCCACAATTTAGTAGTTGGTAGCTTCACAACAGGCTTATTACGCTCCAGTTTGCGAATAATTTCTGCCGCAGAATCGTGAGCCTCGCGGAAAGAGCGAGCCTGACGCAGCATATCCTCATAGCGTTCCTCTGCGGCTTCCAGCTCATCCAGCAGCGCCAGCACAACCTCTGGGGTTATAGCATCATTGAATTCGTCGCGGTCATAACCCCAACTATCGGATGCTGCTCTCTCCGCCATTTCACGCAGCGCCTGTTTGTTGAGTGCTGTCATTGGGCTGCCTCCAGTTCGGTTGCTGCTTTTTCCACGGCATTTCTGACCCAGGAATTTAGTGTGTAATGGTCTTCTGCGGTCAGCACACCAACTTCATTCTCAACAGAGTCGATAACCTCAAATACATAATTTTCAATGCTGCTGAGCATTGCTTTTGCAACTAATTCACGCGTTAACTTGCTCATAGCGCGGCTCCTTTGCGAAGTTGGGCGGCGAACTCTGCTAACGACTTCTCGGCATACTCTCCAGACAGACCGTCTGCTGCTGGGGCGTTTGCCAGGTCTTCTTTTGCAGTCAGAATCATGCGCACCACGTCGTAGACTTCTGCCAGTGGATTATCAACAAACCCGTGGTTGTATGCGGCTGCGAGGCGGCTGGCCGCATAGTTGATGCCCTCATTACGCGCACTGGCCCGCACTTCAGCCATGAAAGCGTCGGTCGCTGGGGTTTCCATTGCAGCCTTCAGCACGTCGACATACCAATCGACATAGCGGTAATCCAGCATGCCGTCAGATTGTTCAATCCACATGTCATCAGCAATAGCGAACTCAGCCGCTTTTTTCAGCCCCACATTCTCCGCCGCCAGCTCCCTGCACTTGCTCTCGGCGTTAGCGAGCTGTACTGCCATGTCTGTGACTTCGGTTTCAAGTTTTTCAGCGTATTCAATCAGGAGATCGATTCTTTCTGGCGTTACGGTTTTAACGTATTTGCAGATCGATGACACATAATTATCATCCTGGAGTGTGCCAGCCAGGCCATTGCAATATTTCCGATTCCCTTTTGTCGCCTTGATATCGGCGATAATTTTTTTAACGTCTGGTTTCATGCTGATGCTCTCCCGTAAAACGCCAGTACACGCTGCATAGCCGGACTTGTGCGGCAAACTGATGTGACCATGTTTTTGCTCATGTTCGATTTGAGCTGCTTGATGTTCAACTCCCCGCCGGGTTGCAGCGAATAGACCGGGCGATGCGGCTCACCAGTGCGGATTACTACCGCTCTGCGTACCAGGTGAAGCAGCAGGTTGTGTGCTTTCTTGCAGTCGCATCCCAGAAGGTTCTGAACCTGACGAGGGGTTATGGTCTGGTTAACCCGAAGAAAATTGACAATTGCCCACAGTGATTTACTTGCCATCGTTATTCAGCCTCCCCGACAAATAAGCGCAGCACACGGCGATTCCGGTTCACTTCACGAACAGCGTCTCGGAGTTTTTCCAGGCTATCGAGATTGGATTTTGTTTTGCGGATTTCATTACTGATTTCACGCAGTGTCGGGACCAGTACTGGCTGACTCGCCTTTTTCAGCACAGGGATGCTGTCCAGAAACTCTTCAACCTGAACACGGTCCGTATCCGCCACGGCTGGCGCCGCAACCTTCGGTGTGATTTCGATATCTGGCAACTCTGCAAATTCCGGCACCACGGGAACAGCCTTGTCGTCGGGAAGTCCCCATTTAACACCTTTCCCCTGACCGATTTTTTGGATATATCCGCGCTTTGCCATCAGGCATAGATTTGATGCTAAACCTCTGGGATCGCGTCCCACCGCCGACGCGAGTGCTACGGTGTCCATATTCCCGCTTTCAGTCAGTAGTGCGACTATGGCCTCAGGTTTTATCGGTTCGGCAACTTCACCACGCAGCGGCTTTTTTGGAGTGTCGTTCAAATTTTTCGCACGCAGGACAGTTTTAGCTGGTTCTGCTGGTAGCGCTTGTTTTTTGTCTTCTGCACTGGCAACTGACCAGTAACCGTTAACAAATTTTACCGCCCCCTGGTCTTCCATGTTTTCCAGAATCTTAAGCATGTCGCGTACGTCTTTATTCAGCCTGGCGGAAATTTCGCGACAGGTAGATTTGCCCATTGCTTTCAGTGCGTAAATTACAGTTTTCATAGCGTCTCCCGTCAAATCAGACCAGCGTTTTTGCGTTGTTTGTACTGAGCCATCAGCATCTCTGCCGGTGTTGGCCCGGTTACTGGTTTAGGCGCAGCCAGAGCGCGTCGTACTGGTGGTATCGGTTTTCCTGACAACACACGGCGTTCCCACATTTCCAGCACCTTCACAGCTTCGCGCTCCAGTTCCTGTCGGCTCAGTTGCCCTTCGGTGCTACGGTGACGTAGTTCGAGACAGATGTGATACAGAACATCCCTGGACCATGGATATTTCTCACTGCTCGTGTAACGGAAAACCAGCTTCTGCCACTTCCAGTACTCAGCCATGACATCAGCAACCGTGATACCGAGCACACAACGCCCTTCCCTGCACCAGGCAACAAATTGCCCAGGAGATGGCAGAAACGGGCGCTCCTGGCGACGCGCCACACGAAGACCAGCGTTGACCTGCTCCATGGTTGTGATCCCGTTTTCACTGAAAGCCAGCAACCACTGGCGCCGCAATTCGTCGAACTCAGCCTGATTATTGAAGCTGTGAGCGCTGGCCGGGAACGCAGCTCGAAGGGCGCTGAACAGGGAGTTGAAGATTTCCGCAGTTTGCTCAACGTCGGGAGCCTGCACGTCCTGCTGTTCCTGCATACCGTGAGCTACACGTACAAAGTTTTCGCGGTCGAAGTTGACCATCTGCTCAGAAAGGTTTTTCATCGAACACCCCGTTGATCCAGTCTGTGTTGTTGTAATCGACCTTGTTTTTCCCGGTTGCCGGGGCCGCATGGTCACCGCAACGTATACGCCTGGTCGTCAGTTGGTCCCACTGCTTGCGCAGGCTTGAAGGGCTCAGAATGTTGTCTTTCCAGAAATCATCTTTGTTGGCCCATTTGAACAAATCGCAAATGTCGAAGTGCGTACGGTTGTCCTGCACACGCATCAGGCGGATTGTGTTAGCCCATTCGACCCAATTTGGTTCGCTCAGGCTGGCATTGACAGTCAGGCGCAGGGTATGTATCCAGCGTGCCGCTTTGAGATCATCGGCTGTTCCCCAGGACTTACCTGCCGGGGTGTAGATTCCGTCAGCAGCTTCCGGGTGACGAGAGAGGAATTTTTCAGTCGCCTCGTTTCGGGATTCTTCAGAATTCCGAGACGAAGAGATCTTATTATTTATATTGTTGTTATTATATTGTTGTTCATGATGCGCGGGGAATTGCGCGGCCTTATGCGCGGGTAAATGCTCGGCATCGCCACCGGAAGCACCGCCATTACTGGCTTCGTCATGCGCGGCGTAATGCTCGCCGTAATGCGCGGGGAATTGCGCGGGTAAATCGTCTGTTTTTTGAGCATATTGCACATAATTTGTGATGGTAATCACAGTGCCTTTTCTCTTCTCCCCGGCGGTTGAAATCATCCCCTCTTTCACAAAATGAGCCAGCATGCGTTCCACTGCATGACGGCTGGTTGGCTCCCCATTTCGGTCGCATAATTTCAGCCCGAGATCTGCCGAAGTGGTCACCAGTTGTCCGGTTTGTAACGGCCACTGACGGCCTTTAAAGGTGGCCGTATAGGGCTGACGGGCAGCGCCCAACAGAAGGTTTTCCCACAGCGTGCGCAGGAATACATCTTTCGCCCAGGGCTTCTTCAGTACACTCCGGTACAACGGGATGAATCCGGTCTTCTGGTTCTCCATCCGGTTGCTCCTGACGGCGGTACGCGCCGCAAAATCGGCGTAAGCAACATTCGACATAGCTATGCTCCTTTCGCCTGGTGTTTTGTACATGCGTTTGTCATAATGACCTCGTAATTTCTGCCTGGAATTACACCGAAGGTCGGTTCCGTTGGCGCGGTCCGACCTTTACCTTTTTTTGAGCCCGTCATATAGCCCCCAGCATCATCTGCACCATCTCCATCAGCGGGCCAGTTAGCCCAGGGTCAACGCGGTACATCTCCACGATCCCCTCGCTCAGCTCTTTCAGCTTCTGATGACGCGGCGCATCCATCGCGACAGCTATCTTCGCTTCGCTGGTTTCCTTCTCCATACGTGCCAGGCGAGCCATGATGTTGTCTTCTGGCAGCAGGCGACTGCGGTACACAATCGGCAAGACAGCGAGAATTGCCGGTGTCAGCTGGCGGACGTTCTCGCGGTAACGCTCGCTGTTGAAGTGGTTGTCCAGGAAGCGAAACAGCTTCTGGCGCTTTCGGCAGAGATCGCCAGGGAAAGTGATGTCATCACCACCCTGCGCCTGGTACTCTTCGATGATCAGAGCAGAAACGACATCCTGACCATCTACACCTGCCCATGAACGAACGGCATCTCGAATATCTTCGTGACACGGTCCCTTATAGGGTTGAGCGCGATTTATCACCGCTTGTTGCGGTACTCCTGTATCCTGGTAAAACGTAAGTGATTGCATTTGCAGCCCCCTGAAGGTTAGCGCCGCCGGTCAGACGGCTTAATGTGGAAATAAATCGGATAAGTCAGGCCTGATTTCATGGGCTTTGACCTCACCATTAGTAGCCTTGACGATTGATAGAACGTGCTTTGGGGATACAGATCCTCCGTTCAACCACTTATGAACGGCTGGTTGAGAAACTCCACAGGCGTCAGCAAGCCTTTGCTGACTCCCCACGATTTCCAGTGCCTTGTAAATAACTAAATTCATAAATCATTCCTCGAATGGTGATTAACAATGAAAAGATAACCTAAGTTATGCCAGCAGTCCATAATATTTGTTATTTTACTTTCTATAACCACGGTTATAAATTGACGACATGAAAACCTTCGCAGAACGATTAATCGCCGCCATGACCGCAGCAGGCTTGTCCCAAGGGCAGCTAGCTGAACGTGTTGGACTCTCACAACCGGCGATTCAAAAAATGACATCAGGAAAGACAAATGGCAGCCGTAAGATGGTTGAGCTTTCGCGTGCGCTAAGCGTCAGACCTGAATGGCTGAGCGCAGGAAGCGGTCCGATGCGTCATGAAGACAACATCCCACCAGAGAAAGAGTGGGGGAAAATTGACTCATGGGACAGAAACACACCGCTTCCTGAAGATGAAGTGGAGATCCCCTTTTTGAGAGATATAGAGTTTGCTTGTGGTGACGGCAAGGTTTCTGACGAGGATTACAACGGTTTTAAACTGAGGTTTTCGAAAGCGACTCTGCGCAAGGTAGGTGCTAACACTGATGGCTCAGGTGTTCTATGTTTCCCTGCGAGAGGAAATAGTATGGAACCCAATATTCCTGATGGCACTACGGTCGCTGTAAACACAAAAGATAAAAAAATCGTTGATGGGAAAATGTATGCCATCAACGAAGATGGGTGGAAAAGAATTAAACTGCTTTATCGCACAGGACCCGAGATGATCAGCATTCGCAGTTACAACAGTGCTGAGTATCCATCTGAGGATAAAAATCTAGGAGACATAGAAATTATAGGCAGGGTTTTTTGGTGGTCAGTTTTAGACTATTAACACAGATATGGGACACCCCAAATGGATGCATTTAAAAACAGGTTAAAGCTTCATAGTGATCATGTTAAAAACGTTGGACTGCATTGCACTACTGAAGAAACAACAAAGCAGGCACTAATTTTACCATTTTTGGATATTCTCGGTTTTAGTCCATACGATCCACAAAAAGTAAAAGCTGAATATGGTGCTGATTTTCCTGGGGTGAAAGCTAATGAGCGGGTTGACTATGCCCTGTTTTGTCAAGGGATTCCAGTCATGTTCATTGAAGCCAAAGCCTATAAAGAAAAAATTGATAATCACTGCCCGCAGTTATCAAGATATTTTAACTCAACCCCAGAGGTAACAATCTCAGCCATAACCAATGGAGTTGAGTGGAGATTTTTTACTGACCTAAAAGAGAAAAATATTATGGACCCCACTCCATTCTTAAAAATAAGAATGGATGAAGCTACAGACGCTGATGCTGAGCAACTGTTTAGATTTAGACATGACAAGTTCAAGCCCGAAGCCTTAAGAACCCTCGCAGAAGAAAGCGTATACCTTTCCGCTTTTACTAAAACAATAAGTTCAAGCCTTCGAGAAGTTGACCAGGAATTTGTTAGATATGTAGCAAGCAGATCTAATGTAGAAAGACAATTGAACCAAAGATTTCTTGAGTCGATAACACCATTAGTTAAACAAGCAGTAGAATTATCAGTAAGTGCCATGGTAGTTTCTGGGCTATCTGGAAAAAACCCAACAGAATCCTTGCACGATGAAGTTCATGACGAGAACGAACAAGAAAAGTCTGATGCACAAGCGGATGTTGTAGACCCAGATAATCCTAATATTGTTACTACTCATAACGAAAGGCAGCTCTTTGATAAAATCGTATCAATCATTGGATTTGAGCACGACATTCAATACAAAGACACTGCATCGTACTTCGGTGTTCTCTTCCAGGGTAAAACGAACCGCTGGATAGTTCGCTACTATGATAAGAAATCGAAATCATCGATCCAACTACCTATAGATTTGAATGACATAACAATTAATGAAATCTCTAGAGCAGGATTAACCTGCGATGCTTCAAGGATTTACATGGATAATCCTGAGGATATTTTGAGGATATCGGGATTAGTTCTTGATTCTTTTGAGTACGTAAAAAACGACGAAAATTTCCGCAAGAAGCAATAACATAACCGGCCTCATGGCCGGTTTCTCCTTCGCCATCCTAAAGCAATAAATCCACTTCTGCTATCCATACCCCATTTTTATAAAATTAAATTCCCTTTGTTATTATGCACATATAACTAAATTCCCATTTTTATAAGTTAAGTTATGGACAATATCGATAACTATAGTTATTCTTACCTCATAGCGAAACACTAAGCGCATCAAGTTCAAACGTTCCGCCAGCCTGGCGACAAGGGCAAAGCACAGGAGCTGTGAGATGGAAGAGTTAAAACACGTAATCGCATTGTTGCTGGAAGACGTCAAACGCTTGCAGCAGATTAAGCCAAACGCAGGTACTGAGGCCCGCATTACACAGGCTATAAAAGTGCTTGAACCTGCCTTTAACGCCAAAATCGAATGCTCAACAAGAAAGGCATCGCTCGAAGCCCCAAAAAAAGCCGAAGAAACCATTATTTTTGATGGCGTGCTAGCTAATGAACAGTTTGCAACTCATGTGGTGGATAAATTTCACCCTACCATTTCTCGAGTGATTGAAGAGATGGTTTTGAATGGCAAGCCGGAAGATCAAATTAAAGAAGCCGCAGCAACAACCGGCAGAGCAATCGTTGCTGGGGTAAGGGAGTTAATTAGAAGTGCCTCCACTCGTTTGAAGGGTGAGCCTTCGCCTCACGCTCAAGTTCAGAAGGACTAAGTTCGAGAAGGTCGGCAAATCTGGCCCTTAACCTTTGAACTTCGCAAAGAAACTCAGCTTCATTGCAACTATTTTGGGGTGGATTGTGGTGAAGAAACTGAAATGCGAGTTGGGTTATATCAATATTATTTTTCATTTTTGAATTCCTTGCTGGCTGTGTGAGAACTACCAGCATACCACCGAGCCTGAAGTGGATAAAAGACAGGCACATAAGAGTGGGTTTCGCGGTGGTGAACTGCAGAGTTAAAACGCTCAACTGTGAAGATCAGCGTCACGGCACCACCAGCGAAGTTCACTCAGCAATAGTGGAGAACATCATGGTTCATCAGCACTACGGTACACAGACGGTAAACCGCGGCGCAGTTCAGCCTGGAATGCTCGTCAAACACAAGGATTCAACCTGGACGGCATCAGCTAATGCTCGTGGTCGTTTGTATCTGCATCGCGGCGTTGAGATGACTTACACCAGGGATTTGCTGGTTGAAGTTTATCTGAACGGTCTGGGGAATGGCCTCAGCCATTAACGGAGAGTGTCATGCAAGACAAGAAATGCGGTTATTGCAGCAAACCGGTTAAACCGGAAGAGGTAATCAAAAGCACCCTTCTCTATCGCAACGGCTCACTGCTGGCGCGCAAAGAGAAAGAGTACTGTTCCAGACGTTGCGCTTCGCACGACCAGATGGCTCACGAAGGCTAACGTACACCCCGCGCAAGGCGGGATCTACGTCCGGTGCCACCGACCAAAGTTACACCGGAAACAACATCAAAACCAAAGTTAACCCAATGGGCGCTATCAATGGTCCGGGGATTCTAACACCCAAAAATGAGGATCTCACATGGAATTCTTTTATGTGGTTAAAGCCACTCAGAAATCCGGAAAGCAAGATGCAGTGATTTGGTTCACTGCTAAAACCGAGGCTCGCGCCAACCTGCAGCTGGATGTTGCACTGGAAGATGCAGGCATCGAAACCGGCCGTGGTAAGGACTACGCCAAACCTATTCGCACTGATTTCCCGGTGTACAACGACCTGCCAGAAGAAGGCGAAGTTGATTTCACATGGTGCGATCGTTACGAACTGGCTGAAGACCAGCGCACCTGGAATGTTAAACAACAGGCTGAAGATGAGTCTGTCGACGACGCGGATACTGAAGACAGCACCGCAGAAGAATCTCAGCAGTCAGAGCAGCCGAACCTGATCGTCGTTGCCACCCTGCCATTCCGTCAGCGCGTACTGGCTCAGTTCATCGGTGATGGTGAATATCTCTATCACGTCGACGCTGGTCAGAAAAACGAGATTGTCCGCCTTGAGATGGACACTGATAACGCGTACGCCCAAAACCTGCTGCTGGCTGCTGAGAATGTGGAAGCATTCAAAAAAGCCATTGAGCACGATATCCATAAAGTCGTGAATGCCGTTAAGAAAGCCTTCCCTGTCGACGGTAAAAAACCGGAACTGGCAACAGTTATCCAATTCCTGACAGTGTGGTTCAAAACTGATTACATCGATCGCGGCCTGCTGGTTAAAGAGTGGAGCCAAGGTAATCGTGTAACAACCATTAATCGCACACCTTCAGGTGCGAACGCCGGTGGCGGCATTGTCTCTGACCGTAAATTCCCGCAAACCATTCTCGGTCTGGAGCATGAGATTGCTCTGGCGCTACGTGCCCGTGACCGCGAATTTGATATTTACAACGTCCCTCTGGATATAGAACTGCAGGCAAACTCCATTATGAATAAGATGGACGATTCCGAATGGCTGGCGACTCGAGAGAGGTTCGTTTCAATTCCTGGTGGCCTGGACTACTCACGTGCCTGCATCATCGCAACAGTAAAAACCACACCAGAAGGGCTTTATGCTGATCCTGTAAAACACCAAGAATATTTGAATAGAGTACTTACGGAAACCGACCACGCCAACCCAGATCCATTGCTCGTTGATATAGCCTGCGGTCGTTCGTCTATGCCTGTACCTATGAAACAGGAAAAAGTAACGGCCGAAGAGGTAAACAAAATTCTTGCAGCTTCCCGCGGCGAATATGTCGAGGGGATTAGTGACCCTACAGACCCGAAATGGATCACAGAAAACCTCGCATTAACCGCCCAACAAATAGATGACCGTTCACCACTTAATGAGGAAACCACCAGCGATGTGCAGATGGAAGAAACTGTCAGTGATGAAGAACAGGCTGGTAATGAAGTACAGTCAGGCGAAAGCAGTCTGGAAACTGGTGAAGAGTCACATACCAGCCAGCAAGCCGATGTAAACCAGAATACAGATTCTGTCGCCCAAAATTGCGGTTCTGTAAACCAGACTAAACCAGTTTTGGCGCAAACCGAACCCGAAGCGCAATCTGACGAACCAGCTGTTGTTTACCCCGCTTACTTCGAGCCAGGCCGCTATGAAGGTCTGCCGAACGAGGTTTATCACGCAGCCAACGGTATCAGCTCTACCCAGGTGAAAGATGCGCGTGTGTCGCTGATGTACTTCAATGCGCGCCACGTAGAGAAAACCATTATCAAAGAACGCTCTCCTGTTCTGGACATGGGTAACCTGGTGCATGCGCTGGCGTTGCAGCCAGAGCAGCTCGATGAAGAATTTAGCGTTGAACCCATAATTCCGGAAGGCGCATTTACCACCACGGCAACGATCCGCGAGTTTATTGATGAGTACAACGCCAGCTTGCCAGCGCAACTGAGCGCCGACGATATCAAAGCTTTGCTCGAGGAATACAACGCTACTCTGCCTGCACAACTGCCGCTCGGCGGGTCGCTGGAAGAAACAGGCCAGAGCTATATGTCGCTGCCCGAAGAGTACCAGCGTATCGAAGCAGATCAGAAACAGACCGCCTCAGCGATGAAAGCTTGCATCAAGGAATACAACGCCACTCTGCCTGCACAGGTGAAAACCAGCGGTAGCCGCGATGCGTTACTCGAGCAACTGGCAATCATCAATCCTGACCTGGTTGCACAGGAAGCGCAGAAGCCTCAATCGCTGAAAGTCTCCGGTACCAAAGCAGATCTGATTCAGGCCGTGAAGTCTGTTAATCCGGATGCCGTCTTCGCCGACGAACTGCTGGATGCGTGGCGCGAGAATCCGCAAGGGAAAGTGCTGGTCACCCGCCAGCAACTGAGCACCGCACTGGCCATTCAAAAAGCACTGCTCCAGCACCCGACCGCCGGCATGTTGCTTCAGCACCCGAGCCGAGCCGTAGAGGTCAGCTACTTTGGCTTTGACGATGAAACCGGGCTTGAAGTCCGCGTTCGCCCCGATCTTGAGATCGACCTGGACGGGGTACGCATTGGTGCCGACCTGAAAACCATCAGCATGTGGAACATTAAGCAGGAGGGACTGCGCGCCAAACTGCACCGCGAAATCATCGACCGTGACTACCACCTGAGCGCGGCAATGTATTGCGAGACAGCTGCGCTGGACCAGTTCTTCTGGATTTTCGTCAACAAAGACGAGAACTACCACTGGATCGCCATCATCGAGGCATCAGCCGAACTGCTGGAACTGGGCATGCTCGAATACCGCAAGGCGATGCGCGCTATCGCTACCGGCTTTGACACTGGCGAATGGCCAGCGCCGATCACCGCTGATTACACCGACGAACTGAACGACTTCGACCTGCGCCGCCTTGAAGCGCTGCGCACTCAGGCATAAGGGGACAAATCATGGAAAACACCAATATTGTTACCGCTGAACAGCAGGCACCGAACACCATTTCTGCCAGTAACGCGATTTTTAACGTTCAGGCATTAACGCAGCTTCAGTCAGTGGCGGGCCTGATGGCACAGGCTGCCGTCACGGTTCCCGAGCATCTTCGCGGGAATCCTGCCGACTGCATGGCAATCATCATGCAGGCCATGCAATGGGGCATGAACCCTTACGCAGTGGCGCAGAAAACACACCTGGTGAACGGTGTGCTGGGCTATGAAGCGCAGTTGGTAAACGCGGTGATCTCAAGCTCTAACGCCATCGTTGGCCGCTTTCACTATGAGTACGAAGGCGACTGGTCGAAATGCGCCAGCAGCCGCGAAGAGATCGTGAAGAAGCCTGCAAAAGGCGGTGGGACTTACGACAAGAAAGAAATGGTACGGGGCTGGAACAGCGCCGATGAGCAAGGTTTGTCGGTTCGTGTGGGCGCCGTCATTCGCGGCGAAAGCGAGATTACCTGGGGCGAACCGGTATTCCTCTCCAGCGTGATTACACGTAACTCTCCACTGTGGATTTCGAACCCGAAACAGCAGATCGCATATCTGGCCCTTAAATACTGGGCGCGACTGTACTGCCCTGCGGTCGTTCTCGGCGTGTATACCCCGGATGAAGTCGAGCAGCGCACAGAGAAGGAGATTAACCCGGCGCCGCAACGCGTTAGCCTGGCGGATATCTCAGGTGACACCGTCACAACCACGCAAAGCGCACAGGAATCGTCGGTAAATATCGACTCACTGGCCGATGATTTCCGCGAACGCATCGATGCTGCGCAGGATGTTGATAGCGCCAAAGCACTGCGCGCTGATATCGAAAGCGCGAAGGTCACGCTCGGTTCTGCCCTGTTCACTGAGCTGAAGAACAAAGCGGTGAAGCGCTATTACCTGGTTGATTCACGTAACAAGGTTGAAGCCGCGATCAACTCTCTACCGTCTCCGGATGAACCGGGCTCAGCAGAGCGATTCGCCGAAGTTGAGCGAGTGCTGGCAACCAATAAGCGTCACATGGGCGACGAGCTGCACGATCAGTTCAGCATCACCCTGGCGGATATGAAACCGGAATACGTGGGCTAAGGGAGGCGGGAGGGTTCGCCCTCCCGGTAACGACATGAGTAAATCTTTAAACGCACGCTGCATTCGTCGCTGGAAAATTGAGTTCAAAGGCCGTTGCGATTCGAAAGTAAGTCCTTGGTGGCGCAAACACCACCTCCGCGGTTACATCCGGGAATGCGCCCTGACAACTGCCGACTGCATGGTTGAGCGTATGGCTGAGGACAACGCTCTGGTAGATTTTCAGGGTAATGGTCGAGGCTGGTCACCTGAGTTTTCAGCATGGTACAGCGAACGCCGCGCACAGTATCGGACAGAAGCTCTCACATATCTCAATCATGATGCCACCAATGACGAGATCGACGAGGAAATTCAGAACGAGCTGGAGGCCTGGAATGACTGAGCTGAATTATAACCCGGCAGACCCCGACAAAATGAAACTCCCGAAGGGTAAGACTTGCGGCGACTGCGCCCATATCCGCCGCTGTAAGACAATTTTCGGGCATACCGAAACTGATACATATTGCGATTGGTCGCCGTCTCGAGCAATTTTCCGTCAATCATCCAACCCAGATGGCGGTGAAGCATGAAACTGATTAACCGCGGCAATCAGCAATCCCCGATAGCGCGTCAGGCATGCGACATCGCGCTGGCCACTCATCACGAACGTTACGGCGACTACGGACGCAGCAAGATGAAGGAGACATACACGGTGAGAGTTGAAGGCGTGAAGGTCTGGGTTGAGGTGGTTAACCGTAAGGCGAGCTATGTAGCCACGGCAATGACAGGTATGCGCAGGCTGCGCGCACTGCCGGGTCAGGTTTCTTGATATCGATATTTCATTAACAGTTTTCCGGCAGCTCTATAATGAGTTGCCGGATCCGGAGGTAGTATGGCCAAGCTTCTTAATCTGCAGGAATGGGCGAATTCGACTTATTCAACCCCGCCGTCTCTTTCAACACTTCGCCGCTGGGCGCGGGAGGGGCGCATTTACCCTGCTCCGGAACTTCACGGAAAAGAATATAAGGTTCAGCCTGACGCCATCTATGTGGATCCGAGCAAAAAGAACCTTCGTCCCAAATCAAAACGCTTAGCGCTGCCAACTGGCGGCACTCTACTGGAGAGACTGACTCATGGCGAAAAGGCCAGTACGTTACGACGCTAACCTGCCCCGTAACCTGACCTATCGTAAAAGAGACAGGCTTTATAGCTGGCGAAACCCGATTACCGGTCAAGAATTATCTCTTGGCCGGATCGACAGAAAGGACGCCATTTCTCAGGCCATCGAGGCCAACAACTACATCGACCAAAATTACCTTCCGTCAGCGCTGCTTGACCGCATAAAGGAAACACCAACGTTTACGGTTAAAGCGTGGCTCGAGCGCTACGAAGTAATTCTTGAGCGAAGAGAATTGAAGCCCAACACGATGAAGGTCAGGCGCAATCAGATCGCCACTATCAGTGATGAATTCGGACGTATGCCGCTATCGTCGGTCAGCACGAAGGATGTATCTACTTTCCTGGAGAGTTACATACTCTGCGATAAGAAGAGCATGGCCTCCGGCCTGCGTTCGGTATTGTTGGATATTTTCAGAGAGGCGATCGTCGAGGGACATCTTGAAAGGAATCCGGCAGAGCCGACAAGAACGCCGACACCCAAAGTGAAGCGCGAGCGTCTTCTACTTGAACAGTTCGAGATAATAAGGGATGCCGCAACCGCCCATTCCGAATGGGCTGCAAACGCATGTGATCTGGCACTTGTCACCGGGCAAAGAAGAGAGGACGTATCGTTGTTCAGATTCAGCGATATCAGGGATGGAAGGTTGTTTATCACGCAGGAAAAGACAGGTCACAAATTGGCGTTGCCACTTGATTTGCGACTGGACTCTGCTGATTTGGTATTGCAGGATGTTATCGATCGTTGCAGGAAAAACAACCCGTCAGACTTCATGCTGTTTTCAGCGGTGAGACGTGGAGGCAGGAAGCCTGGTCCGTTAACTCCGGACGGAATTACCCAGGCATTTTCTGACATCCGGGATTCTACAGAGTTAAAGTTTGGTCCCAACCCTCCTCCTTTCCATGAGATCAGGAGCTTGGCGAGCAGACTGTATGAAAGGGAGCGCGGAGAGGATTTCGCACAGAGACTGCTGGGGCATAAAAATTTAACAATGACCAAAAAATACCTGGACGCACGCGGTGCAGAATATGTTATGGTTTAGACAGGATATGGAAATTTCGAGTAATTTTCGTGGGATTTCGTGATGGCACCGAAAAAACCCAACGAAAACAAGCACATAAAAAGAGACCGAATACGATTCCTGT